>JAJXSP010000025.1 GCA_021784515.1 Myxococcales bacterium
CGCGGGCGACCCCACCGCGGCGACGAGCGCCAGCGCCCCCGCCACCATCCCGTCGACGCGATGAAAGCGCATCCGGTGAGGCTATCATCGCCGGCTCGCGCCGCAAACGCTCGAGCCCCGCGCGAACCGCTTGATCCGCCTCCGCCGCGGGGCTACGGATCAGCGGCCCCCGCCACTCCAGGAGACCCCATGAACCGGCACGCCTCGGCCGCCCTGCTCTGCGTCGCGATCGCCTCGTCCGGCTGCGCCCCGGCGAAGAAGGTGGTCAAGGGGCCGCCGCCGCCCGACCCGGTCGTCCAGCAGCACGACCGGCTGCTGGTCCGGCTGCGCGAGCACCGCGACGAGGAGCTGAAGGCGAACGCCCGCTTCAGCGCCGCCGCCGCCGCCTACGAGCATGCCAAGGACGAGTACCAGCAGAAGCTCACCGAGGCGATGGCGTCGAAGAAGGCGTCCGGACGCCAGAAGAAGGTGCTCGAGAAGAACCGTAGCGCGCTGGCCCAGATGATCGAGGACCGCGACCGCGTCGGGCAGGACCTGCAGAAGGCGTTCGACACGCTGATCCTCGCGCGGAAGACGCGCAACGCGACGGCGCTCGGGCTCCGCGAGCTGGACGGAGAGCTGCTGCAGGTCGAGGATCGCGAGGGCGGCGGCCATGCTGCCGTGCAGCAGCGCGCCGCCGGCGAGCTGGCCGCGGTGCGCCAGGCGGCCCAGGCGGCGGACGACGCCCAGAAGGCGTTCGGCGACGCGCAGGCCGCGGTGATCGCCAAGGAGGTCGAGGCGAGCCAGGCCATCGGCACCGACGTGGCGAAGCGCGACCAGGCCGACCAGGAGCTGGACCAGCTGCGCGACAAGCTCGAGGCCGCCGCCACGTCGTACGTCGCCGCCGGCGCCGCGCTCGAGGCGGCCGAGGACGCCTACCACGGCAAGGTGATCGGCGCGCTCCCGGCCGGCGCGGCGCACGATCGGGCGAAGGCGGCGCTCGACAAGCGGGTGGCCGCGACGAAGCAGCTCGACGAGGCGCGCGCGACGGTGAAGGCGGCGACGATCGATCGCGCGGCGCAAACCAAGCAGCGCATCGCGTTCGACAGCGAGATCGATCGCGTCGTCGAGGCGGGGCTCACCGCGAAGGTGAAGCGCGCGGTGCTCGACGGGCTCACGCCCGAGACGGACGCCATCACGAAGTGGCGCACCGAGATGCAGACCGAGGAGAACGCCGCCCTCGCGCTGCAGCGCAAGATCGCCGACGCGGAGTCCGAGCTGGCGAAGGTGGATTACTGAGGCTTGACAACGCGACCGTCGCCACGGCATATCTCCGCGCGCCCAAGCCGATGTAGCTCAGCCGGTAGAGCAACGGTTTCGTAAACCGTAGGTCTCGAGTTCAAGTCTCGACATCGGCTCCGACGAAAAGGGCGGTTCTCTGACGGAGAATCGCCTTTTTTCTTGGTTTCACGTCCCGCGACTGATCACGGTTGATCACGGCGGATCCCGATCGAATTTCCGGGCAGTTTCCGGGCAGCGAGGGGCGCGGCTCCGCGCGCACAGTAGCGCCGTGCATAAAGCCTAGGTCTTGACAAGCCGGTTCATTTGCGCAGTAATCGAGGCACGAAAGAACACTGACCAGCGCGAGGGAACCCCGGCCCCCGCAGACCAACCCGAGGTGAGACTCCTCGGGGGAGTTTGCCGTGATCGCCCCGGGAACCTCGAAAGCTGCCGCGACCGTTCTCCTCGATCTTCCTCGGTTCAAGGCACAACTAGCGCGCCGGCGAGTCCCGCAGCGGAAGGTCGCTGCGGCGGCCGGCATCGCGGAGACCGACCTTAGCCGGCGGCTTCGTCGATCGCTTCCGATCGCGCGCAGCGTCGCGGAAGCGCTCGCGCGGTGCCTCGACTGCGAGCTGGCGGAGATCGTCGAGGTGGCGCCATGAAGGACGCGCCGACCTTCCTGCTGCTCGCGGAGGCCGCCGACATCTCGCGTGCGTCGATCTCGACGGTCCGTTGGTGGATCGAGACCGGCAAGCTGCGCGCGCACCGCCCCGGGCGCCGCGTGCTGATCGAACGGTCGGCGCTCCTCGCTTTCCTGCGCGGCGAGCCCGGCCCCGTCGAGGCTGCGGCGCCGACCACGGCGCACGAGGCGATCGCGGCGAGCTGGGGCGACCGCCAGCGAAAGCGGGCGCTCCGCCGGTCGGGGCCGCGGTGAAGCGAGGGTCCACCACGCCGCGGCGGAAGCCGATGATCCCCGCGAAGGGGCTGCCGCACCCGACGCGGTGGGAACGAGGGGCCGCCGCGATGGCGGAGGCGGAGCGCGAGGGACCCAATAGCAAGCCCGTGGCGCCCTCGACGTGCTCGACGGCCACGACTGTTGCGGAGGGTGAGCACGGCGCACCTGCGGGCGCTGGCGACGCGACCGGCGATGCTGGAAATTCTCAGGCGACCTGCGACACCAGCGGGGCCAGTCGCTCCCCGAGGAGCGCACTCTCTAAGGCGCCCCCCCCTTGCGCACAGGGTCGCGTAGGGGCCCGACCGGAGCGGCGCCCCCCGTTTTTCTTGGGCACCCTCTGACTGCGCCACCGCGGTTGGCTTCGATCCGTGACCGCACATGCCCCCTCGCTGGCGCTCGCGCAGAGGCGCGTGCGCCAGCGGCGACCGGCAACGATCCCGAGGCTGGCCCGCTCGACGGGCCGCCCTCGACGGGATCGCGCGTTTTTATCGGGGCGCGGTTGACACCACCACCGGCACGCCTTGCCACGCTGGCGGGCAACCCCCGGGCGCCGGGGCGCTGGCGGCGAGCTCGTCGGTGCGATCGTGGGCGCGAGGGCGCGTGAGTAGCGAGAAGCCAAGCGGGGCGGAGTTTCGCCGACGCCAGCGCGAGGCGGAGCAACACGCGCGCGAGGAGCAGGCCGCCCGCGGCGACGCTTCGCCGCACCTTGCCCGCCTCGCCGACCTCGGCGCGCCGCCCGGCGACGCCGTGGCGGGCGTGGAATGGGCCGCGCGCGTCGGGCTGGAATTGCTGCACCAGACGATCACCGGCCCGGCGATCGACGAGCGCCAGCGCCGGAAGGAAGCGCTTGAGCTGTTGAAAGCGATCGCGCAAGCCACGCCGCGCGCCGTCGTCGCCGAGCGGATCGGGCAGTTGCAGGGCAAGGCCGGGATCGGTCGCGTCGAGCGCGCCGACTATCCCCGCGTTCTCATCCCGCCCGGGACGAAAGTGCTTCGCGGGGCGAGCCGACATTTCGGCCGCCCGTCGGCGCCCGCCCCGCTGCCGCCGCTCGACGGCGACAACCGCAACCCACCCGCCCCGACGGGTGAGGCACGCGGTGACGGCGCCCGACCTTCGGCGCCTCGACGTGCGCGAGATGGCGATGAGGGTTAAATGGCGCGGCGCATTTTCAGTTGGCGCACATATACCCGCCGTTCATGTGCTTGCACGTGCCGTTGCCGTTGCTGCAAAAGCGCCAAGGCGAGCCACCGCAAGCGGGCGGCCAATTCCAGCAGCAGGCGTGCCCCAGCAGGCCGCAGAGACTGTCTTCGCAGCGCGTGAATTTCCCCCACGAGAACTGGGCGCACTTCGTACAGGTCAGACCATTTCGGCAGGGGAAGTTGGGGCAGCACTCCTGATCTTGATCGCCGCAGAGTTGGCAGAGAGCGTCTTGATCGCAGACCCCGCCAAATTGCTCCCCGTTCATGTTTATCTGACAGCACTGGCCATTCTTGGGATCACACGCGGCTCCGGGCCAGACGATGCATTGACCGCCAGAACAATACTTGTTGGTGTCCTGGCAGATCGCACCGCACCCGCCGCAATTCAACCAATCGTCGGACACTCTGGTTTCGCAGCCATCCTTGCGCCTGTCAGAGTTGCAGTCGGCATAGCCCGGATCGCAGTTCCCGACGCAGGCGCCGTTCGCGCATCCGACGTTCGCAACATGGTTCATGGAGCAAGCCATCTTGCAGCCGCCGCAGTTGGCAGGGCCGCTATTCAGGCTTGCTTCGCAACCGTCGGCGTCGATTCCGTTGCAGTTCGCAAATCCGAGATTGCAATTCCCGAGAACACACATTCCGTTGACGCAAAGGGCGCTCGCGTTGGCGAAGTTGCAGACCGCCGCGCCGCAGAGCATGAGCAAGTCAGGGGGTTGCCCAAGATCGGGAGTCGCCATGTCGGGCGGCACGCTGCCCGCGTCGCCGGGCGCCGCGCCCGCGTCGCCGGAGCCGGGCGCGTTACATCGCCCGCTGACGCAAATCCGATCGCCCTTGCAGTCGGTGTCTTTCGCGCAACCGGCGGGCGCACTCGCATCGCCACCTTGGCTGGTGGCATTGCCGGAGCCGCAGCCCGCGACCAGCACCACGACGAGCACCGCGCACCAACGCATGAGCAACCTCCGCCGCTCCTCCGCAGAGCGCCCGCAGATGGTCCGCTTGGCGTGTGCGGCCGTCAAGCCGGAGCCATTTCGCGCCGCGCTGGCTCTGAACGCGCGTACACACACCGTCCGGTCGGTGTACGAATGTGCTTCACGTGTATCGCAAGGCGCTACACGTGAAGCATGAAGCGCACGCGCAAGGGCGACGGCAAGCTGGCGATCGGATACCTCCGGGTTTCGACGGAGGATCAACGGCTGGGCCCGGAAGCGCAGCGGGCCGCTAGCGGTGGCGCCGACCTCGCCGACCGCCCCGGGCTCGTCGCCGCCGTCAACGCGCTCCGCGCCCATGGCGCGGGCGTGCTCGCCGGTGGCGAAGCGCGACCGGATCGCCCGCGACGTGGTGATCGCCGGGATGATCGATCGGGCCGCGGAATATCGCGGCATGGGCCGCGCGCGAGGGCGTGGGGATCGTCGAATGGTTCACGGATCAGTGCGTGAAGCGTGCGGCGCGCGCGTGGTGACGGCCGATGGCGCCGGGAACGGCGACTCTCCCGCCGACGCCCTCATGCGCACGATCCTCGACGGCGCGGCGCAGTACGAGCGCGCCTTGATCCGCCAGCGCACGTGCGCCGCCCTCGCGGCCAAGCGCGCCCGCGGCGAGCGCGCCGGCGAAGTGCCTTTCGGCTACCGCCTCGCGGCCGACGGCGCCCACCTTGAAACGGACGCGAGCGAGCAGGCGATCGTCGAGCGCGTGCGCGCGCTTCGCGCCGGCGGCGTGTCGCTGCGCTCGATCGTCGCCGACCTCGCCGCCGCCGGTTGCGTCGGCCGCACCGGGAAGCCGCTCGCCTTGACCCAGGTTGCGCGCATCGCTGGGGCCGCGGCATGAGGAGTCGGAGGCGCTCGCCGCCGCCGCGTGACGAGCTGGCGCTTGAACGCGAGCGCGCCGGGCTGCGCGCCGCCGTGGCCGCGCTACCGCCGGAGCGGCGGGCGGCGCTTGTCGGCACCTTGGAGCGCGCCGCAGGGCGCGAGGAGAGTGAAGCGATGGCAGGGAAGGCAGGAACGACCGGGAAGAAGAAGGCCGCGGAAACGGCTGCGCTGGCGATCCGATTCTCCTCGGATCTGCTCGTCGCGATCGACAAGGCGGGCGAGCAGATCGGGAAGGAACGCCCCGATATGGTGGTGACGCGCTCCGACGCGATCCGCGTGCTCGTCGCGGAAGCGCTCGCCGCTCGCAAGATCGCGATCCGCTAGCGGCGCCGACGGGCGCGGAGGTTGAAGCATGGGCCGACCTGGCAAGTCAGGTGTCCGCGGGCTTTTCCGTCGAGTGCGCTACTTCCATCCGACGACGGGCGAGCGCATCAGCGACGCGAAGGCGCTGCGCGCGACGCGCGTGCGGCCCGTCGAGGCGGAAGCGTGGGAGATCGATCTCCGTTGGCGGGTGATCGGCGCCGACGGGTGGATGGTGCCACGCCGCTATTCCGAGCAGCTTCCCGACGGCATCAAGGCCGCCGCCGCGAGGGCGCACACCCTCACGATCTTGAACGCCATCAAGGAAGGCACGTTCGCGCCCGACGCGCCCGCGCCCGTGCGGCTCCATGCGGCGCTCGACGAATACCTGCGATGGGCGGAGACCAACCGGCCGAAGACGCACAGCGACCGGGTGAGCATCGCGCGCCGCCTCAAAGCCGGGCTGGCCGACGGGCCGCTTGACGATCTGACGCCGAGGGCGATCGAGCGCTACAAGCACAGTCGGTTGAAGCAGGCGAAGCAGCGCAGGGTCGCGCGCGAGCTGGCGCCGGGAGAATTGCCACCGACGGTGGCGCCGGCGACAGTGAACCGGGAGATCGCCATGCTCAAGCACCTTGCGAGCATCGCGGCGACGGGGGCGCTTCCGGGGGTCACGCTCGACGCGGCGCGGGCCGATGCCGTGCGCCGGGTGAAGCTGCTGCGGGAGCCGCCGGGCCGCGTACGCAGCCTCTCTCCCGACGAAGAGGCGCGAATCCTCGCCACCCTCCCCTCCGGGCTGCGAACGATCGTCGAGGTGGCCGACCTCACGGGCATGAGGCGGGCGGAGGTGGCGCGGCTACGCCGCGAGCAAGTGGACCTCCGCAACCGGGAGATCCTGTTGACGCAGACGAAGACCAACCGCGTCCGCTGCGTGCCGATCTCGGACGTGCTCGCGCCCATCCTGCAAACCGCCGCCGACGCGGCGGAGGAACGCGCCGCCGCCCGCAGCGACGGCGACGAGGCGCGCGAAGCGTCGGGCCGCGAGTCCCTCTTCGTCTCGCGCCGCGGGCTACCCTACACCCTCGACGCGATCACGCGCGGGTTTCATCGCGCCGTGGTCAAGGCGGCCGTTCCCGATGTCACCTTCCATGACGTGCGGCATTCGCACGCGACGAAGCTGCGCCGGCGCGGCGTGGGCCTGGACGTGATCGCGAAGCTGCTCGGACATTCGCAGATCGCGACCTCCGCCCGCTACGCGCACGTCGAGGCGGATCTACTCCGGGCGGCCGTGGCCGACCTCCCCGGCATGAAGCAACCGACCGCCGAAGCGGCGACGGCGCAGGCGGCGGGGCCCACGGGCCGCCCGAAGCGACGCGGACGCAACGCGGGGGCGCAGCGACGGTAACGGTGCCTGCTCATGCGAGCAGCGGCACCGCGCTTGACTAGGCGCCGCCGCGCGCGCAGATTTTCCGACGCGGGCGCTTACGGGCTCCCGCCAAACCTCCCCGGGGCTCTGCGCGAGCAACCCCGGGTTTTTCTTATCTGCTGGCATGGCCGATCCCACCCCTCCCCCTGCGAAGCCTCGCGCGCGAGCGATGCTATTCATCGACGGCGCGAACCTCTACCGGCGGTTGCTCGACGACGGAGCGCGCGATCCCAACCTGCTCGATCTGCGGCTCGTCGCACGAAAGCTCGCCGGGCCACGCGAGGTGGTTGGAATTCGCTACTACACCGGGAAGGCGGAGGCGTCGGCGGCGATCGACGGCAAGCGCGTGCTCGCGGCGCAGCAGAGGCTATTCGCTGCGCTCGCCCGCCAGGGCGTTGACATCATTCGCGGGCGCTTGGAAAAGCGCTCCGAGCGGAACCCGCTCGCCGACGAACTGCTCCGTTTCCTCGCGACACCTCCGGCGGAGATCGACCGCCTGCAACCGGAGCTGTACAAGGCGCTTCATCGGATGGCGATGCAGCATCGGGAGGCGATCTACTGGGTACAGAAAGCCGTCGACACGGCGATCGCCGTCGAGATCGCGCAGATGGCGATCGATGATCAGTACGATGTCGCATACGTGCTTTCGCAGGATGGCGACATGGCGCCGGGTATCCGGTTGGCGCGCAGCGGCCCGCACGCGAAGAAGGTGTTTGCCGTCGGGCCGGCGGGCAGGAACTACCACATCATGCAGGCGTGCGACCGCTACATCGTGATCAACCGCGAGTGGCTCCGCGAGTGCTACTTGCCCGATCGATGATCCGCCCACGGCGCGGGGGCTTTGCCGGGCAGTTTCCGGGCTTGGCGCAAGGGTGATCCGAAAACGTCTATCATTTCCAGTTGGTAACACGCAGTGTCATAAAATTTCGTAAACCGTAGGTCTCGAGTTCAAGTCTCGACATCGGCTCCACGTTCTCCCTTCAGCAGCACTTCTTTTCGGAGGTCGACGCGTCGCGCTTCGGTGTGCAGCAGGCCTTCTTGGGGGCCGGGGCGTCGGGTGTGTAGGCGACGCCGACCAGCGCGGCGAGCGTGGAGCGCTGGGGGTACTGGCCGTCGGCGACGATCTTCCCGTCGACGAGGATCATCGGAAGGCAGTCGTTCCCCCGGTCCTTGAGCGCCTGCGTGACGACGCCGTTTTCCGCGAACGCGGCGGGCTGCTGCGAGAGGTTGTAGCGCTCGACCGCGACACCCTGGTTCTTGAGCCAGTCGAGATCGGCGGCGAAGCGGGGAAGAACGGGGTCGACGCTCGGGCCGCAGACGCCCGTCGAGCAGCACATCGGTGGGTCGTACACTTGGATCTTCGACATGGGCATCTCCTTGGTTCAGTCCTTCGGGTAGGTCCGGACGACGACGCCCGGAAGAAGGTCACAAAGGCGCCGAGCATCTGCGCCCACGCGACAACGATGCGGAGGATCGCGCGGCGCGGCTGCGGTGGTGCGGTGCGCGGACCGCGGCGGCATCAGCGCGACCAGCCTTCCACCCGCAGCAGCCGCTCCACGCGGCCGCGAATGTCGTCTCGGATCTCGCGCACGCGCGCCAGGGGCTGGCCCTTCGGATCGGGCAGCGGCCAGTCGTCGCGTCGCAGGCCCGGCACGTACGGGCACTCGTCGCGGCAGCCCATCGTGACGAGGAGCGTCGCGCCGGCCGCCAGCGCCTCGGTGAGCTTCTGCGGCCTCTCTGCGGCGAGGTCGATGCCCACCTCGCGCATGACCTCCACGACCTCGGGATGGACGCGCTCGCCGGGCTTCGTGCCGGCGGAGATCGCGCGCGCCTTCGCGGGATCGGCGAGCGCGTTGAACCACGCGGCCGACATCTGTGAGCGTCCGGCGTTGTGGACGCACGCGAAGAGATAGACCCGCGGCGAGGCGCCGGTCATGGCGTCGCCCCCGCCGTCGCGTCGCCCCCGCCGTAGAGGCGCTTGCGCAGCCACAGCGAGAGGTAGACGAGCGCGATCAGCGCCGGCACTTCGATGAGCGGCCCGACGACACCGGCGAGCGCCTCGCCCGACGCGATACCGTAGAGGCCGACGGCGACGGCGATCGCCAGCTCGAAGTTGTTCCCCGCCGCGGTGAACGACACCGCCGCGGTCTCCTCGTAGCTGAAGCCGAGCTTGCGGCTGACGAGGAAGGCCGAGACGAAGGTGACGGCGAAGTAGATGACGAGCGGGAGGGCGATGCGGAGCACGTCGAAGGGGCGCGCGAGGATCTTGTCGCCCTGCATCGAGAACATGAGGACGATCGTGTAGAGGAGGCCGAGGAGCGCCGTCGGGCCGAGGCGCGGCAGGAACTTCCGCTCGTACCAGTCCTCGCCCTTCCTGCGCACGAGCACCACGCGCGTGAGGGCGCCCAGGGCGAGCGGCACGCCGAGGAAGATGCCGACGCTCTTGGCGATGGCGCCCATCGAGACGTGAAACGCGGTGGCGTCGGCGCCGAGCCAGCCGGGGATGACACTGATGAACAGCCAGCCGAGCACGGAGTAGAAGAGGATCTGGAAGACCGAGTTGAGCGCGACGAGCACCGCCGCCAGCTCACCGCTGCCGCAGGCGAGCATGTTCCAGATGAGCACCATGGCGATGCAGCGCGCGAGGCCGATGAGGATGAGCCCGGTGCGGTAGTGCGGCAGGTCGGGCAAGAGGAGCCAGGCGAGCGCGAACATCAGGATCGGCCCGACGATCCAGTTGAACACCAGCGACGTGGCGAGGAGGTCGCGGCGGGCGGTGAGGTGCCCGAGCTTGCCGTACTTCACCTTCGCCAGGACCGGGTACATCATCCACAGGAGACCGACGGCGATCGGCAGCGAGACGGTGTCGAGCTTGACGCGGTCGAGCGCCGGGCCGATGCCCGGCCACACGCGGCCGAGGCCGATGCCGATCGCCATCGCGGCGAAGATCCACACCGGCAGGAAGCGATCGAGGGTGGAGAGCTTCTTCACCACCGGCTCGACCGCGGGCGGGGTCAGCGGCATGAGCCCGGTCCCTTGACCTCGACGAGGCGCTCGAGATCGCGGCGCAGCACGTCCTTCTTGGCGAACGTGCTCACGATCGACTTGAGCTGCTTGCGGCAGTCCTCGTCGGCCTGATCGGCGAGGCGGTAGTAGACCCACGTGCCGCGCCGGCGCGGCTCGACGACACCGGCGTTGCGCAGCGTCGCGAGGTGGCGCGAGGCCGTCGGCTGCGGGACGGCGAGCGCGGACTCGATGTGGCAGACGCACAGCTCGCCATGCGCGAGCAGCGCCACGATGCGCAGGCGCGTCTCGTCACCGAGCGCCTTGAACAGGCGCGACATCGATCGTACGTCGAGGACGGCGGGAGCAGGTACTGGTTTCATCGCATATACCTATATCCGAATATTCAAAGCGCGCGGTGATGGTAAAGCTCCGGGTACGTCTTGCCGTCGCTCACCTCCGCCACGCCTCGAGCGCGATGCGCGGCGCCTGGCCGGCCAGCTCCGCGAGGTGCGGCGCCTCGCCCGCCCGTCGCGAACGCAGCACCGGGTCGGTCACCGCGAGCGGCGTCAGGCTCTGGTTCACCACCCACGCGAAGGGCCGGATATCCGCCCGCGCGAGGTCCCGCTCGAGCTGCATCGCCTCGTGGATCGGGGTCGCCTCGGGGAGCGTGATGAGGAGGATGTGGGTGAACGACGGGTCGCGCAGGCGCGGCAGGAGCCGCCGCACCGCCTCGGGGCTGCCGCTCGGCTTGCGCAGCACCTCGCGGTGGTATGCCTCCGCCGCGTCGAGGAGGAGGAGCGTGTGCCCGGTCGGCGCGGTGTCGATGACGACGAACTGCTCCTCGCCCTGGGCGACGGTGTCGGCGAAGGCGCGGAAGACGGCGATCTCCTCGGTGCACGGCGAGCGCAGGTCCTCCTCGAGGAGCGCGCGCCCTTGCGGGTCGAGGCCTTCGCCGGCGGTCGCGAGCACCTCTTCGGTGTAGCGGCGCGTCTCGAGGTCGGGGTCGATGCGCGTCACGTGCAGCGTCGGCGGGCGCTCGCGCGCCGCGTCCTCGACGTGCGCCGCGGGGTCGGTGGTCGTGAGCGTGACGCGCAGGCCGCGCCGCGCGAGCGCCGCCGCGATGCGCGCGGCGACCGTGGTCTTGCCGACGCCGCCCTTGCCCATCGCCATGACGACGCCGCGGCCGTGCGCCGCGATCTCGTCGACGAGCGCGTCGATGCTCTCGCCGCGGAAGTCGGCCGCCGCCGGCTGCGGCGCCGCGTCGGCGGCCGCACCGACCGTCCCCATCCGGCGCAGCGCCACGACGCCGACCAGGCCGAACGGCAGCAGCGGCACGTCGAGCCGCGGCAGCGACCGCAGGGCCGGGGGGAGATCGTCGAGCGCCGCGCGCCCGCGGGCCGCCATCGCGACGGCGGTGGCGTCGCTCGCGTCGGCGGCGTGGAAGACGCCGTTCACGATCAGCCGCAGGTTGCCGATGCCGAGCTGCGACAGCTCCGCGCGCGTGCGCTCCGCCTCGGCGAGCGATGAGGGCTCGGGCCGCGCCACGAGGATGAGGGTGGTCTGCGCCCCGTCGCGGAGCGCGGCGTTCGAGGCCGCGTACCACCCCTTCTGCGCGTCGAGCCCCGAGAGCGGCCCGAGGCACGAGGTGCCGCCGACGTTGGCGTCGATGAAGCTCGTCCACGCCGCCGGCAGCTCGAGCAGGCGCAGCGTGTGTCCCGTCGGAGCCGTGTCGAAGACGACGTGGTCGAAGGCCGCCGTCGCGGCGCGATCGCCGAGGAGCTTCGAGAACTCGTCGAAGGCCGCGATCTCGACGGTGCAGGCGCCCGAGAGCTGCTCCTCCATGCTGGCGATCGCGGCGGCGGGCAGGACGCCCCGGTAGGGACCGACGACGCGCTCGCGGTAGTCGCGCGCCGCCTGCTCGGGATCGATGTTGAGGGCGAAGAGGCCGCGCACCGCGGGGACCGCGGTCGGCGTCCCGGCGAGCCGCACGCCCAGCACCTCGTCGAGGTTCGACGCCGGGTCGGTGCTGACGAGGAGCACGCGCTTGCCGGCGTCGGCGAGGCCGACGGCGGTGGCGCACGCCGAGGAGGTCTTGCCGACGCCGCCCTTGCCGGTGAAGAAGAGGATGCGGGTGGGATTCTCGATGAGCTTGGGCATGTCGACTCCTTCGGTCGCGGCGTCAGGCGCCGACGGTTGGCTCCGCGGCCGCCGCCGGGTCTCGTCGCGCGAGACTCCGAGCGGGCGCGCCGCCTCGAACGTCATGAACGACGGCGCCTTCTCGAGGGCGCCCTCGAGCGTCGGCACCTCGAGTCGCTCCTCCCGGCCGTCCAACGTCGAACGACGATGACTCGCGGCCGCCTCACCGGCCCTCCACCATCACAGGCCCGCCACCAGGGCGCGCAGGCGGCGGAGGACGCGCGGCTCGAGGCAGTAACAGACGCGCGGTCCGTCGACCTCGCCGCGGATGAGGCCCGCGTCCTTGAGCACCTTGAGGTGCTGCGAGACGGTCGACTGCGCGAGCGGCAGCTCGTCGACGATGTCGCCGCAGACGCACGCCGTCCGGCGAACCAGGAGGCGAAGGATCTGCACGCGCGCCGGGTGGCCGATCGCCTTTGCGAGCGCCGCCAGCTCCTCGTCCGCCTCGCGCCCTTCGATGGGACGCAGGTCGACCGCGGTGTCGGGCGCGGAGCAGCAGTCGGCGGCGGTTCCCTCTTTCATCGTAAAACTGCGATAATCTCCGGCGCCCGCCGTGTCAAGCGTCGCGCCCTTCGACGCACAGGCGTGCGCGCCGTCGTCCGGTTCGTCATGCGCCGGCGACCGTGCCGCCGGAAGGCGCGTCGCGCTCTATTGCTGTGGCACCGGGCCGTGCGGGTGCTCGAGCAGGTCACGGATCTGCGCGAGGAGCTGCACCTCCTCGGGCTTCGCCGCCGGCGCCGTCGCGCGCGGCCGCCGGCGCTCCCACGCGCGCAGCGGCGCCACGACGAAGAAGTAGACCGCGGCCGCGATGAGCAGGAACGAGAGCAGCGCGTTGATGAAGCGCCCGTAGTGGAAGGTGCTGCCGTGCAGGGTGAACTGCAGCGCCGAGAAGTCGGGCTTGCCGGCGATGGCGGCGACGAGCGGCGTGAGGAGGTCGGCGACGAGGGACGCCACCACCGCGCCGAACGCGACGCCCATGACCACGCCGACGGCCAGATCGACGACGTTGCCGCGCAGGAGGAATTCCTTGAAGCCCTTGAACATCGACGCTCCTCGGGGCGCTCGCGACGCCCGCGGACTCTGCCTTCCGACGCTGCAGGAGCAGTGCCGCCCAAGGGGGATCTTGTCGCGGGACGGTGACACGCGGAGTCGATCGAGGAGGTGCGGGAGCGCCGGTGAAGCGGGCGCGAGCGCGGTTGGTCCGTCGCGGCCGCGTGGTGGTGTCAGTGGCGGGTAGACGTGCGGAGCGCGAGCGCGTCACTCTTCTTGCCGACGGGCTGCGCCTCGGACACCGGCTGCGACGCCGCGCCGATCATGCTGTTGTCGAAGGCGGCGGTGCGGCCATGTGCTGCTCGGCCCAGGGCGCGGTCGCCGTTGCGACCGCGTAACCGAGCGCGGCCTCGACGTCGGCCAGCGAGACGGCGCTCCCGCGCAGCGGGACCGGATCGGTGACGAGCCCGCTCTTCCGCGTCACGACCTCGAGCGGGACGTCGTGCGCGGGTGTCAGCGTCACCGGCACGCGAACGATGACCGACCCTCGCACCAGCCAGCCGATGCAGGTGCTCATGACCCTGTCGGGCAAGCGCCTCGGCGACTGCACGAAGTAGCGCGCACCTCGCCGGCGAGGCCGCGGAGGATCACCGGCCCTGCCGTCGCGCGGCGCGCTCGGCAATCCAGTGTCGTCACTTCGGGGGTTCGCCGACGATCTCCCAGTAGACGTCGGCCTGGTCGCGCATCACGGGCTCGTTGTCCGGATCCACGCCGCCCAGCCGGATCATCGTGCCGTCGGTGAAGCGGAGCGTATGGCCGTCGTCGTAGGGGAAGCAGTCGTGGCTGACGACGACGAGCTCGCGGCCGGCCGCGCACTCCTGACCGTCGAAGTCGCGGAACGTGGTTTTGATCCGGACACGCACTCCCGGCTTCAGCTTCCAGATGTCCATCCGCGCATCGTGCCCCACGGGCGAGCGAGCTGGAAGCGACGCGCCCGAACCGGGCGGTCAATCGGGCGTGGGCGCCGGGTCTTCCACTTCTTCCGGGGGCTGCTCGCGCTGGAGCAGTCGGAGCGCGGTGACGGCCAGGCTCCCGACGAGGGGACCGAGCAGGAGCCCCTTGGGCCCGAGCAGCTCGAGCCCGCCGAACAGCGTCAGGAAGAGCAGAAGGCGCGGGAGCGCCATGTGCCCGCGTGAGACCAGCGGGCGGATGAAGTTGTCGCTCATTCCGACGACGACCAGGCACCAGATCAGGAGACCGATCGCCCTTCCCGTGTGGTGTCCGATGGCGAGCCCGGCGACGAGGGGCGCCCAGACGAGGCTGGTCCCGAGCAGCGGGACGAACGACGCGATCGCCGTCAGCGCGCCGAACAGGAAGACGTGGCCGGTGCCGAAAATCCAGTAGCCGATCGCCGCGCTGGCCCCGTGAAAGAGGGCGACGACGACGTTGCCGCGGAACAGGCCGATCGCCACCTCGCGGAACTCCTTCAAGAGCGCGTCGGTCTGTCTCGGATCGAGCGGGCTGACGTCGCGGAGGAACGAGACGAAGATCGGCCCGTCGAGGAACAGGTAGTAGGCGGACACGATTCCAAGGAGCGCCTCGGCGACGAACCACCCGATCGATCGGACCGCGCCCGGCGCCCACGACGCGGCGCGCCCCGCCCACGCGGCGACGGCGGAGACGGCGGTTTCGCTCAACGCGGGCATCCGGTCGCGCATGAATGGCGGCAATTGCGCCACCAGTTCATTGACGCCCCCGGCGCTCGCCCCCACTCGCGCGAGCGCATGGCCGGCGGCCACCAGCTGCACGCCCGCCGCGTAGAGGGCGCCACCGACGGGGACGAAGACGGTCAGGATCAGGATCACCGTCGCCAGCGCCGCCGCGAGGGAGCGGCGTCCGCGCAGCGTGACGACGAGCCGATCGAACGATCCGTAGGCGACGAGCACCGCGAAGCCGGCGGCCAGAAGCGGCGTGAGCACGGGGCTCAGCACCCAGACCAGCAGCGCGAGGAGGATCAGCGCGATCACCTGGATGGGGCGCTGCCGGGCGGCGGCCCCGTCGACGAAGATCGGCCTCACGCGGTCCGCTCCAGCGACGGTGTCGCATGGCGGGTCCGCGCCTGCCGGATCGCCTTCCGCGCCTCGAACCAGAGCGTGCTGAGAGCCGCCGCCCCGAGACAGATCGCGAGGTCGATCCCGTGCAGCACGTTGAAGCGGAACAGCGCCCGCAGCGACGGCGTGTAGAGGATGAGGGCGAGGAGCAGCAGCGTGCCGCCGACGATCCACCGGAGCGTCGGGTTGCGCCGCGCGCCGGTGACGGTGCGGCGCCACGATCGGTTGGTGAAGATGAGCGCCAGGTTGGCGAGGACGAGCGTGGTGAAGGTGACCGTGCGCGCCTCGACGTCCCCGCCGCCGGTGTGGCGGACGACGCCGAACGCGACGAGCAGGATCAGCGTGACCACGGCGCCGAGCGACAGGCTGATCCCCAGCAGCTGGCGCCCGAACAGGCGCGCCTCCAGCGCGCGCGGGGGACGCCGCATCACGTCCGCCTCCTCGGGCTCCGCCTCGAAGACCACCGAGCACGCCGGGTCGATGATCAGGTGGAGGAAGGCGATGTGCACCGGCATGAGGACGAGCGGCCATCCGATGAGGACGGGGACGAGCGTCAGCCCGAGCACCGGGACGTGGATCGCCAGCACGTAGGCGAGCGCCTTCTGGAGGTTGTCGAAGATGCGCCGCCCGGTGCGCACCGCCAGGACGAGCGAGGCGAAGTCGTCGTCGAGGAGCACGAGCTGCGCGGCCTCGCGCGCGACGTCCGTCCCGCGCCCGCCCATGGCGATGCCGATGTCCGCCGCCTTCAGCGCCGGCGCGTCGTTCACGCCGTCGCCGGTCATCGCGACGATCTCGCCGCGCGCCTTGAGCGCCTCCACGATGCGCAGCTTCTGCTCGGGGAGGATCCGCGCGAACACGTTCACCGCGGCAATCCGCCGGCGGAGCTCCGCGTCGTCCATCTCCGCCAGCTCGGCGCCGCTCAGCACGCCGCCCCGGCCGTCGAGCCCGATCTGCCGCGCGATGCTCTGCGCCGTCGAGGGGTAGTCGCCGCTCACCATCACCACGCGGATCCCGGCGGCGCGGCACTCGGCGATCGCCGGGCGCACCGTCGGCCGCACCGGATCCGAGAGGCCGATGAGCCCGGCGAAGGCGAGCCGCAGGGCGGCGGGATCCGCGGGCACGTCGTCGTCGTCGTCGAGCGCGCCGCGGGCGATCCCGAGGACGCGCAGCCCGTCGCTCGCCATCCGGTGCGCCGCCTCCGCGATCCGCCGCCCCTCGACCTCGTCGACGCGGCAGAGGCGGGCCACCGTCTCGGGCGCCCCCTTGCACGCGACGGCGCGCCCGCCCTCCGACCGCCAGATCTGGATCACCGCGAGGCGCTCGCGCACGAGCGGGTACTCGCGGACCAGCGACCAGTCGGTGTGGATGTGCTCGGTGCCGGCGAGGTGATCGAGGGCGAGCCGCTTGAAGGCGACCTCCATCGGGTCGAACGGATCGATCCGGCTGGCGAGCACCGCGTACTCGACCGCGCGGTGGAACGCCTCGGGCAGCGGCTCCGTGGCGAGGCGCTCGACGTCGAAGGTCTCGCCGTCGACGGCGATGCGGCGCACCGCCATCCGGTTCTCGGTGAGCGTGCCGGTCTTGTCGACGCACAGGACGGTCACCGAGCCGAGCGCCTCGACGGCGGGGATGCGGCGCGTGAGCACCCGCCGCCGCGAGAGCCGCCACGCGCCGAGCGCGAGGAAGATCGTGACGACGACGGGGAACTCGTTCGGCAGGATCGCCATCGCCAGCGTGAGGCCGGCGAGCAGCCCCTGCAGCCAGTCGTGCCGCGCGAGCCCCTGGACGACGAAGACCAGCACCGAGAGCGCGCCGGCGACGAGCGCCAGCTTCCACACCAGGGCCCTCGTCTCGTGCTGCAGGCGCGTCTCCTCGGTGATCGTCGTGCCGAGGACGCGCCCGATCCGGCCCATCTCGGTGCGCTCGCCCGTCGCGGTAACCTGCACCAGCGCCGCGCCCTGCACGACCAGCGTGCCCGCGAAGACGTAGGGCAGGTCGTCGCCGCCTGGCCGCGCGGTGGCCGCCGCGCCGTCCCACTCGCGCTTCCGCACCGGCACCGACTCGCCCGTGAGCAGCGACTCGTCGAGCGCGCACGAGCTGGTGGAGAGGACCACGCCGTCGGCGGCCACGCGATCGCCCTCGGCGAGCACGAGCACGTCGTCGCGGACCACCTCGCGCCCGGCGATGCGCTGCTGGTGCCCGTCGCGGACCACCAGCGCGCGCGGGCTCGCCAGGTCGCGCAGCGCCTCGAGGGCGCGCTCCGTCTTGCGCTCCTGGTAGAGCGTGATGCCGACGATCAGCGCCACGAACCCGAGCAGCATCAGCGCTTCCTGCCGGTCGCCGAGCACCATGTAGATCGCGCCGCAGCCGAGGAGCAGCGCCGTCATCGGCTCGCGCACCACGTCGGCCAGGCCGCGCACGAAGGTGCGGCGCCTCGACGCGGGGAGCTCGTTCGGCCCGTCGCTGCGCAGCCGTGCGGCCGCCTGGATCGACGAGAGGCCGGCGATCGTGGCGGGATCGATCACGTCGCCCGGCAACTGGAAGAGTCGTGCCGCGCCCGGTCCGTGGGCTCCGGCGTTTCACCCTGGGGGAGCGGTGCTCGCCGCCCTCGACCGGAAGCTGCTGCGCGACCTCGCACGGCTCGGAGGCCAGGTGCCGACGATCGCCCTGGTCGTCGCGGCGTCGCCAGCTTCGTCGCGCTGCGCGGCAGCTTCGCCTCGCTCGAGACGGCGCGCCGTCGTTTCTACGAGGAGCAACGGTTCGCCCACGTGTTCGTGCAGCTGGAGCGCGCGCCCGAAATGGTGGCGGCCGACCTCGAGGCGGTGCCCGGCGTGGCGCGCGTCGAGACCCGCCTCGTCGAGCCCGCGACCATTCCGCTCGAGGAGCTGCCAGAGCCGGTGCGCGGCGCCGCGGTCTCGCTGCCACAGGCCCCGTCGCGCTTGACCGGCGGGGCAAAGAGCGAGTACCGACGAGAGATGCCGATCCTCGTCGCGCGCCGCTCCACCCGCGCTTCGCTCGTCGCACTCGCGCTCGCCGCCGGCTGCCCGGCGTGCGGCCCGGAGGAGATCGTGATCCGCGACGGCGCGGCGCAGGCGGTGGCGGCGCAGCCGGGAGGCATCGAGCTGTTCCTCGGCGACTACGTCGGCGTGTGCGACGACTTGAAGGGCCCCGGCCTGCGCGCGGGCTCGCGGGTCGTCCACCTCTTCCTGCCCGTCCCGTCGGGCGCGCCGCCGTCGGACGAGACCTACAGCGTGCCGCCCGTCGCCGCCGACTTCGATCCGGTGCAGCCGCCCCCGGAGCCCGACGCGGCGGCCACCTCGCAGGTGACCGGCACGGTCCGGATCACGGCGCGCACGCCGTCGGTGATCGGCGCGGTGGACCTCGACTCGGCCTACCAGAGCGGCGGCAAGGTCCACCTCATCGGCGACTTCACCGCCGCCTTCTGCGCCCTTCCCTCACACGGCGGCTGAAGCGCGCCGGGGGTCAGCGCGCCGGCGCGGCGGCCGCGGGCGCGCCCATCGCGTGGTAGCCCTTGTCGACGTACACCGTCGAGCCGGTGATGCCGCTTCCGAGCGGGCTCGTCAGGAACGCCGCCACCGCGCCGACCTCGCGCGCGGTGATCGCCTCGGGCAGCGGCGAGTTCGCCTTGCAGTGGTCGATCATCTGCTGGATGAAGCCGATCGAGGTGGCGGCGCGCGAGGCCCACGGGCCGGCGCTGATGACGTTCACGCGGTGGCCCCACTTGCGCCCCGCCTCGTAGGCGAGGACGCGCGCGTCGCTCTCGAGCGCCGCCTTCGCCGACGACATGCCGCCGCCGTAGCCGGGCACCACGCGCTCCGAGGCCATGTAGGTCAGCGCGAGGAAGGAGCCGCCCGGCCGTACGAGCGGTCCGAGGCGCTGCACCATCGCGGCGAACGAGTAGGCGCTGACGCCGATCGCGGCGAGGTAGCCCTTGCGGCTCGTCTCGAGGAGCGGCTTTTTTACCTCGGGGCCGTTGGCGAGCGAGTGGATCACCACGTCGACGCACGGCTCGCCGAAGTCGGCGCGCAGGCGCTGGGCGAGCCCGTCGATCGACACGTCGCCGGCGTCGCGGTAGCGCTTCGACTCGCGCAGCTCGGCGGGGACGTCGGCGGCCACGTCGAAGTCGGCGTCGAGCGGCCAGATGCGCTCGAAGGTCATCTTCCCTGGCCCTTGGCCGCGGTCGGGGAGCGCGAGCGAGTCGTCGAACTTGCCGCGCTCGAGCATCGTCTTGAAGATGCCGAGCGCGGGCGGCCAGGTGCCGAGGCACACGGTGGCGCCGGCCTCGATGAGGGCGCGCGCGATGGCGAAGCCGAAGCCGTTGTCGTCGGCGACGCCGGCCACGAGGGCCCGCTTGCCGCGGAGGTCGATGGCGATCATCTCGTCTTTTCCTTGGATGGCCGACCGCTTCGATTCCCCGCCTTCGGCGGGCGCGGTCGGATCAGTCGCGCGATCTTCGCCGACCACGGCGCGCCGTCAAGCGACGCGATCGGCGGAGAGTTGACAGATTCCAGGCGATCGGACGGAATCGGTGACATGACTCCCGTGCCTTTCGCGCTGCAGCGACGGTGCATCGCCGCCTCCGTGGCCTTCCTGTATCTCCTGCTGCCCGCCTGCTACGACCCGAAGTTCACCGACGGAACCCAGAAATGTGGTCCGGGGGGAGCGTGCCCGAGCGGGCTCGTCTGTGGTCCCGGGAACTTCTGCTTTCATCCCGGTGCGCTTCCGCCGGTTCGAGATTTGTCGACCGTCGGCGATATGGCCGCGGCGCTCGACATGGCGCAATGCAGCCAGGCGACCTGCGGCGGCGACACGCCGATCTGCGATCCCGACAGCGGGCAATGCGTGCCCTGTGTCCTCGACAGCCACTGTCCGGGTGGCCAGATCTGCAAGGGCAAGCAGTGCGTCGCCGGCTGCTCTCAGAGCCACGGGTGCGCCGACGGTGGCGGCTACTGCGACGTTGACGCCGGCGCGTGCCGCGGCTGCAAGTCGGATACGGATTGCGGCGATGCCGAGAGCCCCCGCTGCGACCTTTCGACCGGGATCTGCGCGGCTTGCCAGCCGGCCAACGACAACTGCCCGACCGACCAATACTGCGTCGCGAGCAATGGCAATTGGCAGTGCCAGCCCGGATGCAAGACGGACGACGATTGCAACGCGATCGCGGGCGCCGATGGCGGGATCGGCGACGGCGGCGACACGTTCGGCGACGGCGGGCCCTTCGGCGACGGGGGCGCGATCGATGGTGGGGCGCCGAGGCGAGCGCTGTCCTGCTGCGCGCATCAGTGCGTGGACCTCACCGCCGACGCCAGCAACTGCGGGAAGTGCGGGGGCGCGTGCCCCAACGGAAACACGTGCTGCGCCGGCAGCTGCGCCGACACCGCGAACGACCCCGCGAACTGCGGCCGCTGCGGGGCCACCTGCAGCGGCAAGAACGCGATGTGGCAGTGCGCCAACTCGGCGTGCGCGATCACGATGTGCGTCGGGGATTTCCAGGACTGCAACGTGAACCCGGCGGATGGCTGCGAGGTCGACGTCGCCACCGATCCCGGCAACTGCACCGGTTGCGGCAAGGTGTGCAGCCTCGCCAACGCGTCACCGGCGTGCGTGGGCGGCTGCGTCGTGGCGACATGCGACACCGGATTCATCCACTGCGACAACAACCCAAACGACGGCTGCGAGATCCACGACGCGGTGGACGTCGGCAACTGCGGCGCGTGCAACAATGCCTGCCCGCCCGTCGCCAACGGAGTCGCCGGTTGCCTCATGGGCAAATGCGGGATTGCAACGTGCGACGACGGATTCATGCACTGCGGTCCCAACATCAACACCGGCTGCGAGACCCACATCGCCGGCGATGTGAACAACTGCGGCGGGTGCAACGCCGCCTGCGGCCGGGTGGCCAACGGCACCGCGGCATGCGTGATGGGCGCGTGCACCATCGGCAGCTGCGCCCCGAGCTTCGCTCACTGCGACCCGAAAAACCTGTCCGGATGCGAGACCAACATCGCCACGGACAACGCCAATTGCGGCAAGTGCGGCGTCGTCTGCGGCATGGGTACGACCTGCACCAACGGCGCGTGCGTCGCCGCGTGCGCCAACCAGATCGTCGACAGCCCCGAGTTCCTGTGCGTCCCCGCGGGGAAGAGCTACCCGCTCTCCGGCGATCACTGCTATTCGCAGCAGGCGATCATCAACGGCACGCTGACCGTCACGGCGGGCGCGTCGCTCGTGCTCCGCTCGCCCACCATCACCGTCGGAGTGGGAGGCGTCATCGCGGCCGACGCGGCAGGGCAGGCAGGCGGTCTCCCGGGCGGCGTCGCCAGTCAGGGCGGGCACCCGGGCGCGGGACCGGGCGCGGGCTGCGCCGGCGGCCCCGGCAGCGCGGTCGGACAGGGGGGCTCGGGCGGCGGCAACGGCGGCAGCGGCGGCAGCGCGCATCCCTACCAGGGCAGCGGCATGTGCGATCGCTGCGACCTGCCGACCATCTACCACTGCTGGGGCACGCCCGGCGCGATCAACGGCACGCCGGATCAGACGGACGTCGCGCAGGGCTCGGGCGGCGGCGCGGGCGGCAACAGCTCGGGCTGCACCAACGCCGGCGGTCGCGGCGGGGCGGGCGGCGGCAGCGTGCTCCTCCTCGGCAAGACCGTGAAGATCGATGGCGTGATCTCCGCCGCGGGCGAGCAGCCGCCTCCCGATCAGTCGCCTTGCGGCTATCACCCCGGCGGGGGAGGAGGCTCGGGCGGCACCGTCGCCGTGCGCGCCGACGCGCTCACCGGGGCGGGCTCGCTCGTGGCGCCCGGTGGCAAGGGCGGCACCGCGCTCGGCCAGAACAACGACTGGGGCTGGTCGGGCGGCGGCGGCGGCGGCGGGCGGGTCAAGATCTTCGCCCCCACCGATCAGTTCAGCGGCGTCGTGGCGGCGAGCGCAGGCGCGGGCGGGACGCCCTCCTGCGCCGGCGGGTATTGCTACACAGCCAACCCCGGTGCCTCCGGCACCACCAGCCGCACCGGGACGATCCCGCAGACGTGGCTGACGATCGGCTGCGGCGGCTTTTGACCCGCGCTTCCCCCTTCTTCGCCTACCGTGGCGCCGCCCTCGACCTACGTGATCTCGACGCGCAGGAGCTGCTGACCGAGGAAGACGTAGTCGCCGTGGCGCAGCGCCGTCTCGCCGCGCACGCGCACGAAAGTGCCGTTCTTCGAGCCGGTGTCGGAGAGCTGGAAGCGGTCGCCCTCGACGACGCGCACCTCGGCGTGGTGGCCGGAGATGAACGGGTCGTCGGGGAAGTTGAGGTCGTTGCCCTCGCGCCCGACGGTGATCGACTCGTTGCGCGCGCGGTAGACCATCCCGCGGTCGCCGCCGACGAGGATCTGCGCCACGCTGAGCTGCGCCGAGCGCCTCGGCGAGCCGTAGAAGTAGGTGCCCTGGGCGTCGGGCACGGGGACCGAATCGGGGGGGCACGCGAGGATCCCCAGCAGCTGCTCGCCGACGAGGAAGGTGGTGCCGCCCTCCACGATCGCGGGCTGCCGGATGCGCACGAAGACGCCGTTGCACGACTGCTCGTCGCGCACGAACAGCTCGCCCTCGCGGTAGAAGAAGCTCGCGTGGCGCGGCGAGAGGAGCGGGTCCTCGGGGAAGAGGATGGCGCCCTCGAGGCGGCCGGCGACGTGCACGGTCCCCGCGAGGTGGTAGGAGACGCCGTCCATCCCCTCGCCCTTGATGAGGATGAGCTTGGCGCGGCCGGGCGTCTGCATCGCGCCGAAGAACTGTGTCGTCACGACGCCGGCGGCGACGGGGACGGGGGTCTCGACATGGGCGCCGCACAGGCCGCAGAAGCGGAAGCCGGGGACGATCTCGCCGCCGCAGGCGGTGCAGCGGCGCGCGGCGGCGGGGGCGAGGGCGGCGCGG
>JAJXSP010000409.1 GCA_021784515.1 Myxococcales bacterium
CCGGGAGGGCCTCAACGTCCTCCAGTACTTCATCTCGACGCACGGCGCCCGCAAGGGCCTCGCCGACACCGCGCTCAAGACGGCGAACTCCGGCTATCTCACCCGCCGGCTCGTCGACGTGGCGCAGGACGCGATCGTGGCCGACTTCGACTGCGGCAGCCTCGAGGGCATCGAGATGACGCCGCTCGTCGAGGGCGGCGAGATCATCGAGCAGCTGGGCGACCGCATCCTGGGCCGCACGGCGCTCGAGGACGTCGTCGATCCGTACACCGGCGAGGTGCTGGTGGCGCAGGGCGAGGAGATCGACGAGGAGCGCGTCAAGCGCGTCGACACCGCGGGCATCGACAAGGTGAAGATCCGCTCGGTGCTCACCTGCCAGACCCGCCGCGGC
Organism: Myxococcales bacterium; assembly: GCA_021784515.1. Classification (GTDB taxonomy): domain Bacteria; phylum Myxococcota_A; class Polyangia; order Palsa-1104; family SHYY01; genus SHYY01. The sequence goes on from JAJXSP010000409.1 coordinate 392, forward strand.
ATCTGCGTGCAGTGCTACGGCCGTGACCTGGCGCGTGGCTACGTGGTCAACATCGGCGAGGCGGTCGGCGTCATCGCCGCCCAGTCGATCGGCGAGCCGGGCACGCAGCTCACGATGCGCACGTTCCACATCGGCGGCATCGGCCAGGTGCGCACGGAGCAGTCGACGATCGAGTCGCGCAACGAGGGCATCGTCCGCCTCGAGAACGTCCAGACGGTGCAGAAGTCCGGCTACCTGGTGGCGATGAACCGCCACGGCGAGCTGATCGTCACCGACGAGGCGGGCCGCGAGCGCGAGCGCTACGGTCTGACCTACGGCGCCAAGATCCTGGTGAAGGACGGCGACAAGATCGGCCCGAAGAGCCTCCTCTCCGAGTGGGATCCGTTCTCGATGCCGATCCTCACCGAGGTCGGCGGCACGGTGAAGTACGGCGACATCATCGAAGGCGTCACGATGCAGGAGCGGCTCGACGAGGTCACCGGCCTGTCGCGCAAGGAGATCGTCGAGTCGAAGGACGCCGACACCCGCCCCCGCATCTCGATCAAAGATGACCACGGCAAGACGCACAAGATCCCTGGGTCCAACCAGGAGGCGCGCTACTTCCTGCCGGTCGGCGCCAACATCTACGTCGCCGAGGGCGACGCGGTGGAGGCGGGCGACGTCATCGCCAAGATCCCGCGCGAGACCACCAAGACGAAGGACATCACCGGCGGCCTGCCGCGCGTCGCCGAGCTGTTCGAGGCGCGCAAGCCGAAGGAGCACGCGGTCATCTCGGAGATCGACGGCATGGTGTCGTTCGGCAAGGACACCAAGGGCAAGCGCAAGGTCGTCATCACCCCCGAGATCGGCGAGGCGAAGGAGTACCTCATCTCGAAGGGCAAGCACCTCTCGGTGCGCGAGGGCGATCGCGTGAAGGCGGGCGAGCCGCTCATGGACGGCGCGGCCAACCCCCACGACATCCTCAAGGTGCTCGGCGAGAAGGCGCTCGCGAAGTACCTCGTCGACGAGGTGCAGGAGGTCTACCGGCTCCAGGGCGTCAAGATCAACGACAAGCACATCGAGGTGATCGTGCGGCAGATGCTCCGCCGCATCCGCGTCATCGAGGTGGGCGACACCAACTTCCTCGTCGACGAGCAGGTCGAGCGTCACATCTTCGACGAGGAGAACGAGCGCGTGCTCACCAAGGGCGGCGCTCCCGCGCAGGGCGAGCCGCTGCTCCTCGGCATCACGAAGGCGTCCCTCTCGACGGAGTCGTTCATCTCGGCCTCGTCGTTCCAGGAGACCACCAAGGTGCTCACCGAGGCCGCGATTTGCGGCAAGGTGGACTACCTGCGCGGCCTCAAGGAGAACGTCATCATGGGCCGCCTGATCCCGGCGGGCACCGGCATCCCGGCGTACAAGAAGCTGCCGCTGTCCGTCGCGACGCCGGCCCCCGGCGAGGAGCTGCCGCCGCTCGTGCTGCCCCACGTTCCACAGCCGATCGAGGCGGTTGCCGCGCTGCAGGACGAATAGGTCGGGGGCGGGGGAGCCCCCGTCCCTCGTGCCATCGCAATAACGCTTGACACTCGGAGGGCGGCATGTACAATGCCGCCCTCTGACATAAGGTCCATGAATGCCGACCATCAACCAGCTCGTGAAGGAAGGGCGCGCCAAGCAGAAGCGCAAGACCACCGCGCCCGCGCTCAAGGCCAGTCCCCAGAAGCGCGGCGTTTGCGTCCGCGTCTACACCTCGACGCCGAAGAAGCCGAACTCGGCGCTCCGGAAGGTCGCGCGCGTCCGTCTCACCAATGGGATGGAAGTGACGACCTACATCCCGGGCGAGGGGCACAACCTGCAGGAGCACTCGGTCTGCCTGATCCGCGGCGGCCGTGTGAAGGACCTGCCGGGCGTGCGCTACCACATCATCCGCGGCACGCTGGACACCGCCGGCGTCACCAACCGCCGCCAGAGCCGCTCCAAGTACGGCGCCAAGCGCCCGAAGTAGCTGCGCGTCGACGAGCCAGGCCAAACGGAAGGGTTGAACAATGCCTCGTAAGGGTGAAGTCAGCAAGCGCGAAGTCCTCCCGGATCCGCGGTACACCGAGCATCCGCCGGAGATCCGCCGCCGCCTGACGAAGTTCATGAATACCGTCATGACCCGCGGCAAGAAGTCGATCGCCGAGGGAATCGTCTACGGCGCCTTCGACATCGTGCAGAAGAAGGCGAACGAGGACCCGGTGAAGGTGTTCGACAAGGCGCTTGGCAACGTCAAGCCCAAGGTCGAGGTGAAGAGCCGCCGCGTCGGTGGCTCCACCTACCAGGTTCCGGTCGACGTGCGTCCCGATCGCTCGCAGGCCCTCGGCATGCGCTGGCTCGTCAACTACAGCCGCGACCGCGGCGAGAAGACGATGCAGGAGAAGCTGGCGGCCGAGATCATGGACGCCGCCAACAACCGCGGGAACGCCTGCAAGAAGCGCGAAGACGTGCACAAGATGGCCGAGGCGAACAAGGCCTTCGCGCACTATCGCTGGTAGGCTTTTTTGCATCGAACGCTCCGGCGCGCCCCCCGTCCGACGAAAAGACGGGGGGGACGGCCGGAGCGGTGAAGGAAAACGACATAGGGCCGAGCTGATCGCGCAAAGACCGGTTGATTGATTGGGTTGGTGAAGCTTCGATTCACCCGCCCGACCAGCCAGCAAGTCCCCGCCCGACCACCTCCCCGACCGAATCCAACGTGACGCGGGCCGCCCCTCGACGGGGTGGACCGCTTTTTTCGCTATCAGGAGACGACTCCGTCGCAGACGTTCATGCCGCGCGAACTGCCCATCGAGCGAACCCGGAACATCGGGATCATGGCGCACATCGACGCCGGCAAGACCACTACGACCGAGCGGATCCTCTACTACACGGGCGTCAACTACAAGATCGGCGAAGTCCATGAGGGCGCGGCCACCATGGACTGGATGGAGCAGGAGCAGGAGCGCGGCATCACCATCACCAGCGCCGCCACCACCTGCCACTGGAAAGGCGCCCGCATCAACATCATCGACACGCCCGGCCACGTCGACTTCACCATCGAAGTGGAGCGCAGCCTGCGCGTGCTCGACGGTGCGGTGACGGTCTTCTGCGCGGTCGGCGGCGTGCAGCCGCAGACCGAGACGGTATGGCGCCAGGCGGACCGCTACCGCGTGCCGCGGATCGCGTTCATCAACAAGGCCGATCGCGTCGGCGCCGACCCGGAGCGGTGCGTCGCCCAGATGCGCGAGCGGCTGCGCGCCAACCCGATCCCGCTCCAGATCCCGATCGGCCTCGAGGACCACTTCGAGGGCGTGGTCGATCTCATCGCTCGCAAGGCGCTCGTCTGGCAAGGCGAGGAGAACGGCGCGCACGTCGACGTCGGCGAGATCCCCGAGTCGCTGCGCGACGAGGCCGAGCTGGCCCGCGGCGACATGATCGAGCGCCTCGCCGAGGTCGACGACGCCGTGATGGCGCAGTTCCTCGATGGCAAGCAGCCGACCGAGGAGGAGATCCACGCGGCTCTCCGGCGGGCGACGATCGCCATCAAGGCCGTTCCCGTGCTAATCGGCGCGGCGTTCAAGAACCGCGGCGTGCAGCCGCTGCTCGACGCGGTGCTCGCCTACCTGCCGTCGCCGATGGACATCCCGCCGGTGAAGGGCACCGACCCCGCCGACGGGGAGCCGCGCGAGCGGCGCGCCGCCGACGATCAGCCATTCGCGGGGCTGGCGTTCAAGATCATGAACGACCCGTTCGTGGGGCAATTGACCTTCTTCCGGGTCTATTCGGGCGTGATCGAGGCCGGCTCGACGGTCTACAACGCGACCAAGAAGAAGCGCGAGCGCGTCGGACGCCTCCTGCGCATGCACGCCAACAAGCGCGAAGAGGTGAAGGACGTCGTCGCAGGCAACATCGCGGCGGCCGTCGGCCTTCGGCTGACCACCACCGGCGACACGCTGTGCGACGAGAAGGATCCGGTCCTCCTCGAGTCCATGCAGTTCGCGACGCCGGTGATCAGCCAGGCGATCGAGCCGCTGACGAAGGCCGACCAGGACAAGATGGGCGCGGCGCTGGCGCGGCTGGCGATCGAGGACCCGACCTTCCGCGTGCACACCGACGAGGAGACCGGCCAGACGATCATCTCGGGGATGGGCGAATTGCACCTCGAGATCATCGTTGACCGCATGAAGCGCGAGTTCAAGGTCGAGGCGAACGTCGGCAAGCCGCAGGTCGCCTACCGCGAGACCGTGAGCGGCACCGTCGAGCACGACTATCGCCACATCAAGCAGACCGGTGGCCACGGGCAGTACGCGCACGTGCGCCTCGTCGTCGAGCCAAACCAGCGCGGCAAGGGGATCCAGTTCGTCAACAAGATCACCGGCGGGGTCATCCCGCGCGAGTTCTTCCCTGCGATCGAGAAGGGCGTCGAGGGGGCGGCGAACCGGGGAGTGCTCGCCGGCTACCCGCTCGTCGACGTGAAAGCCACCCTTACGTTCGGCAGCTTCCACGAGGTCGATTCGTCGGCGATGGCGTTCGAGCTGGCCGCCTCCATGTGCCTCCGCGAGGCGGCGATGAGGGCGAAGCCGATTCTGCTTGAACCGATCATGCAAGTTGAGGTAGTCACGCCGGACGATTACATGGGTGCGATCATCGGCGACCTGAACGCTCGCCGCGGAAAGGTCTCGGGGATGGATTCCTCGACGGCGGGAGTCCAGGAGATCCGCGCGGAAGTGCCGCTGGCGACGATGTTCGGCTACTCGACGGAGCTTCGCAGCGCGAGTCAGGGCCGCGCCACCTACACGATGCAGTTCGCGCACTACGCACCAGTTCCCGGCACGCTCGCCGACACGATCGTCGCGAAGGTGCGAGGACTCTAAAGACCGAAAGGGGCCGAAAGGGGATCGACGATGTCCAAAGAGAAATTCATCCGAAACAAGCCGCACGTGAACATCGGCACGATCGGCCACGTGGACCACGGCAAGACGACGCTCACGGCGGCGATCACGAAGCACCAGGCGTCCAAGGGCAAGGCGCAGTTCATGGCCTATGACCAGATCGACAAGGCGCCCGAAGAGAAGGAACG
>JAJXSP010000410.1 GCA_021784515.1 Myxococcales bacterium
GTCGCCGCCGCCCGCGAGGTCGGCGCCCGGCGCCATGGCGAGGTCGGGCGCCCCGTCCGGCCCGTTGCCGGACGAACAGCCCGTGAGGATGACCACCGACAGACCCAGTACCCCTGATAGGCGCATTCGTACCTCCCATCGCAGCGCGCGCCCGCCGGCGCGGGCCCGCCGCGGCACCATGCCGCCGCCGACCTCCGCACCAGGCGCGCTTCGACCGGCCAATACGCGCGCGGCCAGGAGCGCGGATCGGTTTTTTTTCGCCGCACCCGGGGTCTCGACGGAAAAAAGGGCGGGCGGCGGGCTCGGCGCGGGCGGACGAAAAAGCGATCCGCGACGGGGTCGCCGCGCGTATTTCGTGGTAGTCGAGACTCGTGCTGCTGGTCACCGATCGCGCGCTGCTCGACGGTTTTCGAGCTGGGCGCCCCGAGGCGCTGAAGGCGGTCTACCTTCACTATCGACCGCGCCTCCTCGACGCGCTGCGCGCGGGGTTCTCCTTCCGGAGCGGCGAGGTGTGGATGCGCTTTCGCGGCTACCACAGTCCGTTCGAGCTCGAGCAGGCGGCGAGCGAGGCGCTCGCGCGGGCGCTGCTGCCCGCCGCGCGCGCGTCGTACGACGGCCTCCATCCCTTCGCCGACTACCTGTTCGGCATCGCGCGCAACCTCGTGCTCAACGAGCTGCGGCGCAACGATCTGCTGGTGCCGGTGGGCGGCGACGAGGAGCTGGCGCCGGCGGCGGCGGGCGGGCTCGCACTCGCGCCCGAGCCGACGCTCGAGGAGCGCGAGATCGAGCGGCTGCTCGCCGCGTTCCTCGCGGAGGCGTCGCCCGTCGAGCGCGGGCTGTTCGAGCTGCGCTTCCGCGACGGCGAGAAGCAGGACGACGCGGCGCGGGCGCTCGCGCTCAGCCGCGTCCAGGTCCGGCGGGTCGAGTACAAGCTGAAGCGCCGGCTGCTCGCGTACCTCAAGAAGCACGGCTACCTCGCCGACGTGCCGCGGGCGCTGCTCGGCGCGGGGCTGCGGAGCGTGCTCGCATGACGTGCCTGAAGGTCGCGCCGCTGGTGGATCGGCTGCTTGTCGCGGGGCGCGTGCCGGGGTGGCGCTTCCGTCGGATGTGGCGCCACCTCGCGACGTGCGGGACGTGCCGCGCCTACTTCGATCGCGCCGCCGTGGCGTGGCGCGCGATGGGGCCTGGCGCCGAGCCGCCGCAGATCGCCGAGGCGCGCGCTGACGAGGTCGTCGCGCGGGTCGGGGCGCCAAAGAGGCGACCCTCGCGGTGGCGGCTGGGCGCCTGGACGGTCGCCGGCGCGGGCGCGCTCGCGGCGCTCGCCGTCGCTGCGCGCGTGGCGTGGCCGCCGCACGGACCCGATCGCAGCACCTTCGTCGAGCGCGGGACCGCCGCCGCCCGCGCGCGCGGGATCCGCGCCTTCTGCCTCGACGTGGCGCGTCCCGAGGCGGTCGCGGTCCGCGGCGACGCCGCGAGCGCGCGCCCCGACGTTGCGTCGCCCGTCCTCGCCTGCCGCGCCGGCGACGATCTCCAGCTCGCCTACACCCTCGGAGCCGGCGCCGGCGAGGACCTGGTGGTGATCGCGCGGAGCGCCGATGGGCGCCGCGTTCTGCTCGAGCCCGCGCCGAACGCCGCGCGCTCGACGGCGCTGCGCCCGGGTGCCCTCGACGAGCCGCTCGCCGAGCGCGTCCACCTCCGCGCGCTCGGTGCACCGGGCCGCTACACGATCGAGGCGCTGTTCCTGAGCGCTCCGCTCGACGCCATGGCGCTCGACGCGCTCGCCGCGCGCGGCGCGGATCCCGGTCGCGGCGTGATCGATCGCCAGCAGCTCGCGCTCGACCTCGCGCCCTGAGCTACTGGACCGTCAGCGCCGCGCCGCCCTTCACCATCCCGAACGTCGCGTCGATCTCCGTCGAGCCGAGGATGATCGCGGTGCACAGCCCCTTGGTACCGGTCTGGTCGCTCACCGACGCCACCATCGGCTTGGTCGAGCTCCAGATCGCCTGCGCCGTGAGGTCCTGCGTCGTGCCGTCGGAGTAGTGGCCGAGCGCCTTGTATTGCTGCATCGCAGCAGGGTGCAGCGTCGCCGAGGCGGCCGTCACCTCGATCGAGGAGAGCGCCGCCTGCGTCACCTTCAGCGTCGCGCCGCCGGTCACCATCCCCCACGCGGCGGCGATCGTGGTGGAGCCCCCCTTCTTCGCCGTCGCGTGGCCGCCCGCGGCCACGTCTGCGACGGTGGGATCGCTGCTCGACCAGGTGACGCTCGTCGTGACGTCCCGATCGCCGTCGGCGAAGTGTCCGCTCGCGGTGAACGCGACGGTGCCGCCCGCCGGGAGCGTGAAGCCCTGCGGGGCGACGGCGATCGCCGACGGAGCGGCGGGCGCGGGCTGCGCGAGCGGGACCTCGAGGGTGATCGTCGAGCCGCGCGCCGGCGTGACGCTGGCGCTGCCGGTGACGGCGTCGCGGCCATCGTGGATCCCGGTGACGCGCGCGGTGAGCGCCCGGCCGGCCACGGCGTCGTCGAGCAGGATCGCCACGCCGCTGCCCGATGGGAGCGGCGCGCCGGCGACGGCGGGGCGAGCGGTCGGCATGATCAGCGGCGCCATCCCGTCGTGGAGCTCGAAGCGCAGCTGCTCGACGGTCACCGTGCCGTCGAAGGTCGCCCGCACGTCCACCGCGGTGACGCCCGACGGGCCGCAGGCCGCGCACGCGAGCACGGCGACGGTCGCGACGGCCCTACCGGCCATCGATCGAGCCCAGCGAGTCGGAGGGCAGCGCGGGGTGCCCCCCGAGGAGCAGGCCGATCGTCACCGCGCCCCCGGCGGCGACCAGCACCGCGCCGGCGGTGGCCCACGGCCAGGCGCGCCGATAGAGCGGCGTCGGGGGCTGCTCGTCGCCCGCCGCGCGCGGCCCGAGCGCCTCGGCCGCCTTCGCCGCCTGCGCCTCGGCGACGAGTCGCTCGATCTCGGCGCGATCGGGCGCCCCGGGCCGGCCGGCGAGGTAGCCCGCGTAGAAGTAGATCGCCGCGTCCCACTCCTTCAGGCGGCGGTGGCAATCGCCGATGCGCGCGAACAGCGCCGGGTCGGTGCCGGCGTCGTAGGCGGCGACGAACTCGGCCCGCGCCTCGTCGAAGCGCGCCTCGCGGAGCAGCGCCTCGCCGCGCGCGCGGTGCGCCTCCGCGGCCGGCCGATCGCCGTCGCCGGCGTGCGCCGCTCCGGGCGTGAGCACGGTCAGAACGGCGAGCAGGGACCAGCGGGCGAGGCGAGTGGGCGACGGCAACGTGCTATCGTTTTCGTCCATGCTCGGCGATCGGTCAAGCGTGCGCTCCGCGTGCGCCGCTCTCCTCGCCGCCCTCACGCTCCTCGGCGCGCGCCCCGCCCGCGCCGACGGCAAGCCGGCGCGCAACTTCGTCCTCGTCGTCGCCAACAACCGCAGCCTCACCCCGGGCGTGGCGCCGCTGCGCTACGCCGACGACGACGGCGCGCGCTGGTACGAGCTGCTCGCCCCGACGGCGACGCGCATCTCGCTCTTCACCGTGCTCGACGTCGAGTCGCAGCGCCTCTTCCGCGCGCTCGTGCCGCGAGCCGAGGCGCCCACGCGCGCGGCGATCCTCGCGCGCCTCGCCGACTACAACCGCGCGATGGAGGCGGCGCGCGCCGAGGGGGCCGAGCCGGTCCTGACCGTCGTGCTGATCGGCCACGGCGAGGTGTCGCCGGCCGGCGAGGGCTTCCTCAGCCTCGTCGACGCGCCGCTGTCGCGCAGCGAGCTCCTGCGCGAGGTGATCGCCCCGTCGAAGGCGGCCTTCAACCACCTCATCATCGACGCCTGCAACGCCTACCTCCTCGTGAGCCGCCGTGGCGACGACCGCGCTCCGGCCGCCGCCGACGCGATCCGGCGCTACGTCGCCGACGAGGATCTCGCGCGCTACCCGACCACCGGCGTGGTCCTCTCGACGTCGCGGGCGGCCGCGAGCCACGAGTGGTCGCTCTTCGGCGGCGGCGTCTTCTCGCACGAGGTGCGCTCGGCGCTCGCCGGCGGCGCGGACGTGAACGGCGACGGGCGGATCGAGTACTCCGAGGTCCGCGCCTTCGTGGCGGCGGCCAACGCGCGCATCGACGACCCGCGCGCCCGCCTCGACGTGACGATCCGCCCGCCGGCCCTCGATCGGAGCCGCCCGCTGGTCGACCTCGCGGCGTCGCGCTTCCGCCACTTCGTGCGCCTGCCCGCGGGCGCCTCGGGCCGCTACACCCTCGAGGACACGCGCGGCGTGCGCTACGCGGACGTGAACAAGGAGCCCGATCGACCGCTCGTCATCGCCCTCGTCGGCGGCGAGAGCTACTTCCTGCGCACCGACGGCGCCGAGGTGGCGCTGCGCCTCGACCGCGCGGGGACGATCGACGTCGCGCCATCGTCGTTCGTGCCGCGGCCGTCCGACACGCGCGGCCCCGTCGAGGACGCATTCCACCGCCACCTCTTCGAGCAGCCCTTCGGGGCGGCCTACTACCACGGCTTCGTCGAGAGCGCGGGCGATCTCGCGGTGGTCGATCCGCCGGCCCGCCCCTTCGTGCCGCCGGCGGCCGGGAGCGACGGCGTCGACGGTGCGGCGATCGCCGAGCGCCTCGCGGCCGCCCGGCGGCGGGCTGGCGAGCTGGCGCTCCGGCGCGGCGATGATCGCTTCGTCGATCTCCTGCTCGACTGGGGCGCCGCGCGCCTCGCGGCCGGCGATCTCCGCGAGGGGGCGCGCGCCGTCGACGCGCTCGAGCACCACCTCGCCGACGTGGCGATCGACCGCGCCGCCGTCGCACGGCGCCGCGCCCGCCCCGACGCTGTGCCCCACTGAGGGCCCGATCAGGAATGGTGTGCTCGTAGGCGTGCGTGTCGAAGGCGCGGCGTGCAGCCCGCGCAGTCGGCGGCGCTCGCGCACGGCTTGCCGACGCCGTCTTCGTTCGCGGTGCTGCCGGGGCACGAGCTCCTCGGCGAGGGTGTGTTGCCGCAGGCCGCGAAGAGGGCGGCAGCGACGAGGAGCGGTGCCTGGGCGCGACGCGCGATCGCGCCGCGATCATTGCACGGTTCCCTGCTGGTCCCACGCCGCGGGGGCGCCCGGCCGCTCCCTCGGAAAGCGCGCCGAGGCGGAGTAGGGGAACACCTGCTCGTCGACGCCGGCGGTGATCTTGCGCTGCTGCTCCTGCCACCACGCGGCGTCGGTGAGGTCGCGATGGAAGGCGTAGAAGAGGTCGCGCACCGTCCCGGCGGCGAACACGAAGCGCGGGAGCTCCTCGGGGAAGACATCGTTCGGCCCCACCGAGAACCACGGCTCGGCGGCCATCTCCTCGTCGAGGTGGCGCGGGCGCGGCAGGCGGCGGAAGCGGCACTCGGTGAGGTAGCAGATCTCGTCGTAGTCGTAGAAGACGACGCGACCGTGGCGGGTGACGCCGAAGTTCTTGAGGAGG
>JAJXSP010000411.1 GCA_021784515.1 Myxococcales bacterium
GTTTTCAGATCGCCGTCGAGATCCCGCACCTCGGCGACGACGCGCGCCGCGCGCTCGAGGCGGCGGTGGAGGCCCGTCCGGGGCGGGCCCTGCAGGCGACGGCGCCGGCCCCGACGTCGGGCGACGGGCCAGCCGACGGGGCGCCGGGGGCAAGCGGCCCGGCGACCAGCACCCGCCCGCCGGCGGTGACGAAGAGCCCACCAACGCCGGCCTCGCGCGGGCCGTCCCCCGCGGCCACGACGCCGGACGGGGCGGAGCCGAGCGGCTCGCAGCCGTCCCCGTCGCCGCCCGCTCCGGACGTCGCGCCCGAGGAGGCCGCACCGTCGCCGCCGCGGTCGCCACGCCTGCGGTGGGGTCGGGTGGCGATCGCGCTGGGCGCGCTGGGCGCGATCGTGCTCGGCGCCTCGTTCTTCCTGTCGCTCCGTCGCGGCGCCGCGGAGTCGGACGCCTCCGACGTGTCCCATCTTCTTTTAATCGGGCAGGCATTCCGCGACAAGGAGACCCTGGCCGCGCGGATCGAGGACCAGCGGTGGGAGACGCTCCCGCCCGTCGAGCAGCGGCGGCTCGCCGCGAAGGTGTTCGAGCGCGCGCGAGCCAGGGGCGTCCGCGTGATGACCCTCGTGGACACCGCCGGGCACACCCGCATCGCGGCGAGCGACCTCGACGGCGAGGGGCCTCGGGTCGTCGTCTTCGCCGCGCGGTAGCCACACCCCGGCGGCGGTCCTCGGACTCGCCTCGCCGCCGATGTCGAATCGCACGGGCGCCGCGTGGTCCGCTCGTGCTATCGTCGCCGGCCGGTGGGCACCACGACGCTCGCACCGGGGTCCGTCTTCGGCGGCAAATACCGCGTCCTGCGGACCATCGGCGAAGGGGGCGCCGGCGTCGTGTACGCCTGCGAGCACCAACTCATGCAGCGCCAGTTCGCGCTGAAGGTGCTCCACCGCGAGCTGCTCGACATGCCGGAGGTGGTGGCGCGCTTCGCCCGCGAGGCGGTGGCGACCGCCGGCATCGACCACGAGAACATCGTCAAGCTGATCGACGTCGGCCAGTCGCCGATGGGCATGTACCTGGTGATGGAGCTGCTCGAGGGGTGCTCGTTGTTCGAGCACCTCGAGTCGATGAAGAAGCTCCCGCCCGACCAGGCGATCGGCTACGTCGGGCAGATGCTCGCCGGCCTCGCCGCGGCGCACGAGCGCGGCATCGTCCACCGCGACCTCAAGCCGGAGAACGTGTTCCTCGCACGGCGCCCCGACGGGCGCACGGTGGTCAAGCTGCTCGACTTCGGCGTCGCCAAGATGGCCCGCGAGCAGAGCACCCGTCTGACCACGACCGGCACCATCCTCGGCACGCCGATGTACATGGCCCCCGAGCAGGCCCGCGGCGACAAGCGCGTCGATCACCGAGTGGACCTGCACGCCGCCGGCGTGATCCTCTTCGAGCTGCTCTCCGGCCGCGCGCCCTTCGCCGGCAACAACTACAACGTCATCCTGTACGCCGTGCTCACCGGCCAGCGCCTCGGGCTGCAAGACGCGGCGCCGGACCTGCCGCCGTCGCTGTCCACGGTCGTGATGCGCTCCTTCGCCAGCGACGTGAACGCGCGCTTTCAGAGCGCGCTGGACATGAAGTGCGCGCTCGAGGCGTGGTTGGCCTCCGAGCGTGCGCGCACGGGCGGCGTCGCGCTGTCGCCCGAGCCGCACCGCCGGCCGGCACCGACGGGGCGCGCCTCGAACGTGCACATCTTCGTCGCCCCCGGCCGCGACAAGCGCCCGTCCCCGATGCCGTCCGTGGAGCGCTCGTCGCCGCGCCTCGGCGCCGGGCCCGCGATGCGCGCGTTCGAGGACGGCGCCGCCGCGAGCGCGGCCGGTGCGCCGGTCGCCTCCGAGAGCACCCGCGCGCCGTCGCCGTCGCCGTGGCCGGGCGGCGCTCGCGCCCCCGCCGAGCCGTCTCGGATGAAGACGTTCGTCTACGGCGCGCCGCCGCCGCCCGGGGCGGGCTCGCCGCAGGGCGACCCGTCGACGACGCGGCCGCCCGACGCGCGTCCCGCCGAGCCACCGAGCGCGCCTCCCTCGACAACGGGGCACAGCGACGGGAATGCGGACGGCAACGGGAGGGCGAGCGCGACCGGTGCCGCCGACGCGGGGCCGCTCGGGCCCACCCCCGACGGCGCGGTCGATCCGCCGCTCGCCGTTTTGGGTGACGTGCTCGGACCTCCACCTCCGGCCGCCGCGCCGCCCGCTGCCCCTCGCGAGCCGGCGCCGTCGGAGTCGGTCGCCCCCGCGCCGCCCGAGGCTGCACCGCCCCCGCGTCCCCGTGTCGCCGCTCCGCGCCGTCGCCGCCGCGCCCTCGCCTGGGCGCGCAACATCGCCGTCGCCGCCACACTTGGCGCCGCGCTGGCAGGGGGGCTCTTCTTCGTGCTCCGCGCCCGCTCCTTCGACGTGTCCGACGTCGCCGAGACCATCGTCCTTGGCCGTGGTTGGCGGCAGAACGAGACGATGGGCGCGCGGATCGACGACCGCCGGTGGAACGCGCTCCCGGCGGAGGAGCGGCGTCGCATCGGGCGCCAGCTGTTCGAGAAGGAGAAGCCGAAGGGGATCCGGGTCATCAACCTCGTCGACGGGACGGGGCGGACCCGGATGGTGGTGATGGACGAGGGCGGGGCGTCGCCCCACGTGTCCCTGATGGACGCGCGCTAGATTCGGGCTACCAACCGCAGCTCTGCCCCTTGTTCTGCTCCTCGAGCCACTTCTCGAGCGGCGCGAAGTAGTCGAGCAGCGCCGTCGCATCGATCTGGCGCTGGCCGGTCATCGCCTCGAGCGCGTCGGGCCACGGCTTCGACGCTCCCATCGCCAGCATCGCCTGCAGCCGCTTGCCCGCCTCCTTGTTGCCATAAATCGAGCACTCGTGGAGCGGCCCCTTCCACCCCGCCGCCTGGCAGAGCGCGCGGTGGAACTGGAACTGGAGCAGCCGCGCCAGGAAATACCGCGTATAGGGGACGTTCGCCGGAATGTGGTATTTCGCGCCCGGGTCGAAATCCGCCTCCGAGCGCGCCACCGGCGGCGCGATTCCCTGGTATTTCTTCCGCAGCTCCCACCACGCGGCGTTGTAGTTCTCGGGCTTCGTCTTTCCCGAGAAGACGTCCCAGCGCCATTGATCGATCAGCTTGCCGAACGGCAGGAATGCCACCTTGTCGAGGGCGCTCTTCATCTGGACGTTGATGAGGCCCTTCTCGTCGGTGGGGAGCTGCTGGATCAGCCCGAGCTGCTTCAGATAGCCGGGAGTGATCGACAGCGTCAGCGCGTCGCCGATCGCCTCGTGGAAGCCGTCATTCGCTCCCTGCTGATAGAGCGCCGGGAGCTTGTAATAATAGTGGAAATAGTAATCGTGCCCCAGCTCGTGATGGATGGTGATCATGTCCTCTTCCTTGATCTCCACACACATCTTGATCCGGAGGTCGTTGTCGTATTGCACGTCCCACGCGCTGGCGTGACAGACCACCTCGCGGTCGCGGGGCTTCTTGAACATCGAGCGCTCCCAGAACGACGCCGGCAAGGGGTCGAGTCCGAGCGAGGTGAAGAACGACTCGCCGAGCTTCACCAGCTTCGTCTCGTCGTAGCCCTTCGCCTTCAGCCCAGCGTCGACGTCGAGGCTCGACACTCCCGGGTAGGGCTCGACGAGCGGGTAGATGTTGCCCCACTCCTGCGCCCACATGTTGCCGAGGAGGTGGGCGGGGATCGGCCCGTTCGGTGGCACCTTGTCCTTGCCATACTTTTTCACGAGCTGGGCGCGCACGTAGCAGTGCAGCTGGTCATAAAGCGGTTTGACCTGCTGCCACAGGCGGTCGGTCTCCTTCTCGAATGCCTCCGGCGGCATGTCGTAACCGGCTTTCCAGAGGTCGCCCGAGTCCTTGAACCCGATTTCGCGCGCGCCTTCATTGGCCAGCTCGACGTAGCGCGCATAAAGGGGTTTCATTTCCCGCGAGATGGTGTGCCAGCCGGTCCACGCGTCGAGCAGGGTGTTCCAGTCGTGGCTGTCCTTCATCACGTTGGACAGCTCCTGCAGGTCGCGGCACTTGCCCTTGCCGCCATTGTCGCCTTGAGGGCCGCACCACTTTCCCTTGCCGTACATTCCCTCCAGCTTCGGCCCCAGCTCCGCCGCCTCCTGGCGCTTCTTCGGATCGCTCGGCGCCGCCAGCGGCGACGAGACGCGCAGGAGGTAGAGCATCCGCGTGGTGTCGGCGTCGGCCTTCACGTCCTTCCAGCGCGCCGCCTCCTTGATCGCGCGCGACATGTACGCGAGCACGTCGTCGTTCATCGCCGCGCTCATGCGCTCGGTGTCGTCGGTGATGTAGGTCTTGTTGATCCAGTCGGCCGTCGCCTGCTTGACCCACAGCTTCTTCAGGTCCTCGTTCACCTGGGTCACGAACGCCTTGGCCTCGGCGGCGGTGGGCGCCTTCGGCTTCGCGAACGCGAGGGAGGGGAGCAATGCGATCAGTGCGACAAACGCTCGGTTCATGGTCCGCCTTTCGATGAGATCGGGTGGGGTTGGCTGGAGCGCCGGTGAGCCTAGCACTCCCGTCGCAGGGCGGGCCCGCCTGGCGCGGGGCGTGACCGGTTACATGGATGTGTTCAGGAGGACCACGACATCGGTCGAGCCGCTGTCGCCGAAGACGATGTCGGGCTTTCGATCTCCGTTCAGGTCGCCGGTCGCGACGCCGCGCGGGTTGCCGCCGGTGGCGAGGACGAGCTGCGGCTGGAAGGTGCCGTTCGGCTTGCCGAGGAGGACGCCGACCGATCCGCTCCCGTTGTTCGCGACGGCGATGTCGGGCTGTCCGTCGAGGTTGAAGTCGCCGAGCGCGATCGTGTGCGGGTTCGTGCCGACGGCGTAGGAAGCATGGACACCGAACTTCCCGCCGCCCGTGCCGAGGAACACGTCGACCACCGCGGCGTTCCAGCAGCTCACGGCGAGATCGAGCTTGCCGTCGGCGTTGAAGTCGCCGAGCGCCGGGAAGTGGGGAATCGCCAGATCCACCGGATTCGCGAAATCCAATGGATTCGCCAGATCCACCGGATCCCGCGGAAACGCGAGATCCTCCGAGGACGCGAGATCGGCCCCCGGCGGCGTGGCGAGGTCGGCGCCCGGCGGCGTCGCGAGGTCGCCGGCGGGCGGCCCACCGAGGTCGGCCGGCGCCTGGGCGAGGTCGCCGGGCGCGGCGAACTCCGTGGGCCCGAGGCCACCGCTGGAGCAGCCGACGAGGAGCAGTGCGAAGGGGCTAAGCGCATTGCCGCGAGAATACGGCATCGGCCGTCGGTTCTTGCGCCGCGGCCGCCTGTGCGGATTGACAGTTGGTGGCCTCTTGCCATCATGCAGGGGTATCTGTCCGCCCGATCGTACCCCACGCTCGGCCAGGATTTCCTTGCCCGACGCCGCAGCCTCGTGGTAGGCGCGCG
>JAJXSP010000412.1 GCA_021784515.1 Myxococcales bacterium
GCCACCGGCGCGACGTGCCACTGCCCGAGCGCGAACATCGCCGTCGCCAGCGCCGCGACGCGCGGCGACAGGAGGCGCCGGAACAGCGCGCGCACCGCCAGCACCGCGGCCGCCCACCAGAGCAGCGAGTGGAGGTGCATCGCGAGCGTCCGCCCGGTGAGCAGCCGCTCCTCGGCGAAGCGCAGCAGGCTCGCCAGCGGGCGGTGGAAGCGGATGGTCAGCCGCGGGTGCGACCACCATGGCAGCAGCCCCTGCTCCACCATCGCCGCGCGGTTGCCGTCGGTGACGAAGTCGTAGAGGTCGAGCGGGCCGCGGCCGGCGCGGAAGCGCCCGTCGACGATCGCCGCGTGGAGGTAGTCGTCGAGGATATAGGGCGCGCGCACGGCGGGCAGCAGCGCCAGCGCACCCACCGCGAGCGTCAGGGCGAGCGCCCAGGCGCGGCGCGATCGACGGCGCGGCACAGGCGTTTCGTGCGTTTCCGCGGGCTGGCGATCGGTCGGCGGCATCGGGTCGGGAGAGGGGGGGCGGTCGGGTGGCCACTTGGCTTCGGGAAGCAACTAGTGTAACCGTAGTCGCGTGAAGTTTTCGACGGTCCCTTGGCTTGGCGGTTTCGCCGTCGCGTGCGCGGCGACCCTCGGGTGCAACACCGACCTTTCGGGGATCTCGCCCGACGCCTTCGTGCCGGTCGTGCGCGACCTCGCGGCGCCGGAAGGGTCGGACCTCACCGTGCCCGTCGACGCCACCATGTCCCTCGACAGCGCCCAGCCGGAGGACGACATGAGCGAGTGCGCGCCGACGTGCATGACCGATCAGGATTGCGTGAATTCCTGCGCGCCGCCACCCGACGGCGCGGTCAACTGCTGCGACGGTCGGACCCACACCTGCTACACGGCCAACCTGGCGATGTGCCCGCTGTCCCCGATCATGGACCTCGGGCAGCACGACGGGATGTATCACTAGCCGCCGCGCCCCCCGCTTTTCCCGTCGCTGAACGAGGCGCGGGCGCGGCGGACGTTGCGAGCGCGCTCGTCGTGGTGATAAATGGCGGGCCATGAAGCTCGCCACCGTGATCCTCGCCGCCGGCCTCGGCACGCGCATGAAGTCGCAGACGGCGAAGGTGCTGCACCGCGTCGCCGGCCGGCCGATGATCGAGTTTCCCGTCGGTCTCGCGCGCGACCTCCGCTCCGAGCGCGTGGCGTGCGTCCTCGGCCACCAGGCCGACGCGGTGCGCGCCGCCGTCGAGGCGCGCTTCGGCGAGGGCAGCGTCGCGGTCGCCATCCAGGCCGAGCAGCGCGGCACCGGCCACGCGGTGGCGCAGGCGGAGAAGGCGCTGCGCGGCTTCGACGGGCCGGTGCTGATCCTCTACGGCGACGTCCCGCTCCTCACCGAGGCGACGCTGCGCAAGCTCCTCGACGCGGGCAGGCGCCGCACGCTCGCGCTCGTCACCACGCTGCTCGACGAGCCGACCGGCTACGGCCGGATCGTCCGCGGCGCCGGCAACCGCCTCGAGCGGATCGTCGAGGAGAAGGACGCCACCGACGCCGAGCGCTCGATCTGCGAGATCAACGCGGGCATCTACTGCGTGCAGTCGAAGTTCCTCTTTTCGGCGCTGAAGAAGCTGCGCACCGACAACGCGCAGGGCGAGCTGTACCTCACCGACGTGGCGGCGCGCGCGGCCCAGAGCAAGGAGGGCGGCGAGGTCGGCACCGTCGAGGTCGAGGCCGAAGAGGTGATGGGCGTGAACGACCGCGTCGACCTGGCGCGCGCCGACGCCGCGATGCGCCGCCGCGTCACGCTGACGCTGATGCGCGCCGGCGTCACCATCCGCGCGCCGGAGACCTGCTGCATCGACGCCGGCGTCACCGTCGGCGCCGACAGCGAGCTGGGGCCGCTGGTGCAGCTGCGCGGGAACACGCGGGTCGGCGCGGGCGCGCGGATCGACGCCGGCTGCGTGATCACCGACGCCACCATCGGCGACGGGGCGCACCTCAAGCCGTACACCGTCGTCGCCGAGAGCGAGGTCGGGGCCGAGGCGGAGCTGGGCCCCTTCGCGCACCTCCGGCCCGGATCGCAGCTCGGCCGGAAGGTGAAGATCGGCAACTTCGTCGAGACGAAGAAGGCCCGCCTCGGCGAGGGGGCCAAGGCGAGCCACCTCACCTACCTCGGCGACGCGGAGATCGGCGCGCACGCGAACATCGGCTGCGGCACGATCACGTGCAACTACGACGGCTACGTGAAGTCGCGCACGGTGATCGGGGAGGGCGCATTCATCGGCTCCGACACGCAGCTGGTGGCGCCGGTCACCGTCGGCGCGGGCGCGGTGGTCGGCGCCGGCACGACGGTGGTCGAGGACGTGCCGCCCGGCGCGCTGGCGCTGTCGCGGAGCAAGCAGATCGCGGTGCCCGGCTACGCGGACAAGAAGCGCGCGGAGCGCGAAGCGCGTGCGGCAACCAAGGGCTCGACCAGCGCGGGCAAGCGGAGCCGGCGCAAACCTTGACACCCTCGGAAGTCGCGTGCTACGCGACTCCGGCTCGAAAACCCCACGTTCGATGAGGAGGCGCCCATGGCTGCCACTAGCGCGAAGGAGTTGTTCGACGAGCAGGTCCCCAAGGCGATCGCCGCTCACCCCGACAAGGCGAAGGAGATCGGCGCCGTCTACCTGTTCAAGATCACCGGCGACGGCGGCGGCGAGTGGACGGTGGATCTCGCCTCGGCGACGCCCACCTGCCAGCCCGGCGCGCAGGGCACGCCGAACTGCACCATCGAGGTCGCGCACAGCGACTTCGTGAGCATGCTGGCCAAGCCGGAGATGGGGATGCAGCTCTACTTCCAGGGCAAGCTCCGCGTCACCGGCGACCCGATGCTCGCCACCAAGCTCCAGAAGCTCTTCTCGCTCTCGTAGTCCGCGCCTCGCGCCCGCCCTCCGGTGGACCTCCCGCTCCACGGCCTCCGCGTCCTCGACCTCTCCCGGCTCCTGCCCGGGCCGTTCTGCACGCTCGTCCTCGGCGACCTCGGCGCTCGCGTCGACAAGCTCGAGGACCCGCACGTCGGCGACTACCTGCGCATGTTCCCCCCGACGAAGAACGGGCTGTCGGGACGGTTTTGCGCGCTCAACCGCGACAAGCGATCGATCTGCATCGACCTCAAGCGACCGGAGGGGCGCGCCGCGCTGCTCCGCCTCGCGCGCGGCTACGACGTGATCGTTGAGAGCTTCCGTCCCGGCGTGCTCGATCGCCTCGGCGTCGGGTGGGCGGCTCTGTCGGCGGAGAACCCGCGGCTGGTGCTGTGCTCGATCTCCGGCTACGGGCAGACCGGCCCGTACCGGGATCGCGCGGGGCACGACCTCAACTACGTCGCCACCGCCGGCGTGCTCGGGATGACGGGCCCGCGCGACGGCGCCCCGGCGATGCCCGGCGTGCAGGTGGCCGACATCGCCGGCGGCGCGCTGTGGGGCGCGGTGGGGATCCTCGCCGCGCTCCTCGCCGCGCGCGAGACGGGGCGCGGCCGCCTGGTGGACGTGTCGATGACCGAGGGCGCCCTCGCCTTCCTGATCCCCGACCTCGGCAACTTCGACGCGAGCGGCGTGGCGCCGACGCGCTCGAGCGATCTCCTCAACGGCGCCGCCGCCTGCTACGGCGTCTACCGCACCCGCGACGGGCGCTACCTCTCCGTCGCCGCGCTCGAGCCGAAGTTCTGGACGGCCTTCAACCAGAAGATCGGCCGCCCGGTGGACCTCTCGGAGATCGCCGCGCCGCCCGAGGAGCAGGAGCGCGTGCGCGGCGAGATCGCCGCCATCCTCGCCGGCAAGACGCGCGACGAGTGGGAGGCGATCTTCGCGGGCGAGGACGTGTGCGTCGAGCCGGTGCTCGCCACCGACGAGCTGCAGGCGCACCCGCAGCACCGCGCGCGCGAGATGTTCTTCCAGCTCGGCGACCTCACGCAGGTCCGCACGCCGTTCGGCGCGACGACGGGCCATACCCCGCCGCCGGGCCTCGGCCAGCACACCGCGACGATCCTCGGCGAAGCGGGATTCTCCGACGACGAGGTCGCCGCCCTGCGCGCCGCCGGCGCGGCGCGGTAGCTACTTCCCGGCGAGGCGGTAGGGTCCGCCGCGCGCCTCGAGCCACACCCCGCCGTCCCGCTCGCGCAGCCGCTCCGCCAGCACGCCCCACGCCGCGGTCGCGATGCGCGCCTCGAGGCGACCGCTCCGCACCGCGCACACCGGCGTCCCGTCGGGGCGCAGCCGCACCGTCGAGAGGTCCAGCTCCTCCTCGCCGCCGTCGGCGAGCACGGCGAGCGCGCGGTCGCCCTCCCAGCGCAGCGAACGCACGATCTGCGGCACGTCCTCGACGTCGATGTAGGCGAAGCGTTCGGCGTCGAGGCGGAGGACGTAGCGCCCGTCGGGGTCGCGATCGAGCCAGCGCCACAGCGCGTCGCGCAGGCCGAAGTGCGTCACCTCGTGCCCCTCGTGCCAGAAGCGCCCCTCGCGGTCGAGGCGGATTCCGGACCGGCGCAGCGCGAGCAGCTGCTCGTCGGAGAGGTTCATCCGCGAGGGAAGCTAGGCCTGGCCGGCGCGCGCGGACAGCTGGCGGATCTCGTCCTTGATGTGGAGCTTGCGCTTCTTGAGGCGGGCGATCTCGAGCTGCTCCTCGGGAGTCAGCGAGCGCTGCGAGTCGAGCTCCTGGAGGCGGCGGTCGGCGGTCTGGTGGTCGGCACGAAGGCGGTCGAGGGTGGACTGCACGTCGTCGGGGAGAGCGCTGCGTTCCTGCATGCGGGTCCTTTCACGGTGGTCACACCAATCGCCGAGGATATCCCGCCGAGGGAAAGTTTCAAGGAGTCGCCCATCGGTGGGGCGGCGCCCCCTCTTCAGGCGGCGCAGGCGACGGCGAGCGCGTGGGCGAAGGTCGGCAGCGCGGCGTCGGCGGCCTCCTGGAGGTCGGCGGCGAAGCGCTCGCTGTGCTCCATGGCGCGGCAGAAGACCATGCTGGCCTCGACGGCGAACGCGTCGGCCAGCCGCGCGCCCTCCTCCGGATCGGGGCGGGTCGCGGCGTGGGCGAGGCGCGGGTGCGCGACGAGGAGGAAGCGCAGCGCGGCCAGGCGGGCGAACAGCCGGCGCAGGTGGGGAAGAAGGCCCAGCGAGAAGATGTACCAGTCGTCGATCCAGGCGTGGCGGAGGTAGTTGGTGAGCCAGCGATCGAGCCGTTCGCCCAGCGGCGCGATCACCGCGCGCCGGCGCAGCCACGCGGCGTGCAGCGACGGTGGCGCGATGCGAAACGCCGCCTCGGGCAGCGCGGTGACGCCGCCGTCGGGCTCGAGCGCGAAGCTCGCCAGCGCCTCGGCCGCCAGCCGCCGCATCCCCTGGTAGCCGCCGCCCGCGAAGCGCGCGGCGAAGGCGCCGGCGGCGATCGCCGTCGGCAGCGGCGCGAGATCGGGGCTC
>JAJXSP010000413.1 GCA_021784515.1 Myxococcales bacterium
GTAATATCCGGTGCAGCCCCAGTAATATCCGGTGCAGCCCCAGGAATACCCGGTGCAACCCCAGTAATACCCGGTGCAGCCCCAGACGCCGCACTGATACGGGGACCACGAGTTGCAGCCGCACTCGGAGAAGTTGCCGCAGCACCAGTTGTAGCGCCCGGGAGGGCAGCACCAGTTGGTGCAGGTGTCGCAGTGGTAATTGCAGTTGGCGGCGTTGTAGCAATTGTAGGTGCAGCCGTTCGGATACTGGTTGCCGCAGGTGCCGGCGTTCCCGCCGTTGGTCGGGCAGGCGCCCTGGGTTTCGTTGCAGTTCACCGACGTGCAGACCACGGTCTGCTTCGTCTCGGAATAGAGCAGCTGATTGTTCGGGTCGTTGGAATTGGTCCAGTCGGTGCTGTAGGGCAGTCCATAGGTTTCGGCCTGGGACGTGACCGCGCCGTAGGCGTGGACGTTGTAGACGATCTCCTTGCTGCCGGTCACCTGCCCCATCGCCGTGTACTGGTCGTTGTCGACGTTGCCGTCGCCGTTGACGTCGTAGTCGGGCGCGCCGTTGACGTTGCCCGAGTGGTCCCCCTGCATCGGCATCTGGCCATTCCAGTAATAGCTGGTGTAGGTGGCGAGGTCGGCGTCGTCGTCGGCCATCTCCCAGATGATGTCGCCGCCGCTGTTGGTGCGCAGCTGCTGGATGAGCCAGGCGAAGCGCGGCCACTGGGTGCCGCTGGTCAGGTGGTCCACGAACTGGCGATTGTTCCAGTCGTTCGAGAGGTCGGCCGCGCCCGGGAAGGGGTTGGTGTCGAGCTCGCTGTAGAGGCCGTTGTTGGGGCGCGAGGGGAGCATCTTCGCCTGCCAGAGGTCGGCCACGCCATCGGGCGGTGCGTCGTGGTCGTAGAGGTTGCCGCTGCCGTCGAGGAAGGCGCCGATGCCGGTGGAGGTGGTGTCGTAATAGAACCAGGCGAGGGTGTCGGTGGAGCGCTGCGCGAGGTTGCTGTAATAGTCGATCAGCGTCGCGTTCTGCCCGATGTAACGCAGGTACACGTCCTGATCGAACGGCATGACGATCTGATTGACATTGTGGTTCGTCGGCTCGTTCAACTGGAGCTGGCCGCCGCCATTGACCGTGACCTTGGTCGTGCTGTTGGGAGGGGCGCCGCAAGGGCCGACGGTGCAGAGGTCGCTGGTGGCGAACTTGCCGCCATTGCCGTTCGTGTCGTTGCCGTAGGTCTGGCGGTTGAGGAAGTTGAAGCAGCTGGGCCCGGCGATGACGACCCCCGGGACGACGATGCCGAGCGCGACGAATGCACAAACGAGCAGGGTTCGCGTGCCGCGCTTCATCTAAAGCCCCCTGGTGAAGCCGACGCCCGCGCCGCCGGTCTGGATGCCACCCTCGCCGACGCCGTGGAGATCGCCGGAGAACGTGTACCCGCCCGCGTGGAGCGCCACCGCGCCCGTGGCGCCGTACTCGACCGTGATGTGGCTCACCTGGCCGTTGGGCCCGTAGCCGTACGCCTCGACGGCGATGATGCCGTCGGCGTCGGTGGTGTTGCCGAGGTTGCCGGTCGCGAAGTTCGGGTCGAGGGCGTTGTTGTGGATGCAGAAGTTGAAGGACGAGGGGATGTTCACGTCGAGAAAGACCTTGTTCACCGGCGCCGGCGTGATGCCCGGCGTATTGAGGCCGAACCCGGTGCAGATGCAGCTGGCGAGGCCGCACCGGGGGTTGAGGCTGAAGAGGTTGGTCCACGCAGTCGGCCCCGGCTGGGGCGCCTGGGAATTCAACCAGTCCTTGGCGTAGGCGACGCCGCTCTCGGCGGCGTAGAACGCGATCGTCGCCTCGCGGTCCTGGCCGGCGATGCGGAGGTCGGTCTGGCTGGAGAGCATTACGACCGCCGCCACGCCCACCATCAGGACCACGAGCAAAAAGACGATGATGAGCGTGAAGCCGCGCTGGCGACGGCGAGGCGGGCGAGGAAGGTTCATGGCGGTTCCGCCCGCGTGCACGGCCCGTACCGCGGAAAGCCCCTCGCCCGACGGGCGGACGCCGCTTCGGAGCTATGAAAAGATTGCGGGTCTGCGCAAGGAGGTCAGGCGGGGAGGCGCTTCATCATGATGACGAGATCGTCTCCCGGCTTGTAGAAGTCGCGCAGGCGCGCCACCTCGGGGAAGCCGTGGCGCTGGTAGAAGCGGTGCGCGGAGCCATAGGCCTCCTGATGGGAGGTCTCGACGCGCACCAGGCGCCCGCCGGCGTCGCGCAGCGCGCTCTCCATCGCGTCGACGAGCGCGGTGGCGACGCCGTGACCGCGCATCGCGGGGTGCGTGGCGATCCAGTAGAGGTCCCACGTGCCCTCGGTCATCGGCGTCGGGCCGAAACAGACGTAGCCTGCCACGCGATCGGCGAGGTCCGCCACCAGCACGCGATAGTCGCCGCCGGGGGCGGCGAGCGAGGCGTCGATCAGCTCGAGCGCGACCGCGACCTCATCGGGCGTGAACAGCCCGTCCCGGGCGATCAGCTCCTCGAGCGCCGAGCGATCCGACATCCGGAGCGGCCTCACCGACGGAAGGAGTCGCGGCGCAGGTTCGGTTGCGGTGGTCATGGCGGTGCCTCACAAGCGCGATCCGACACACGCGCTCGACGAGCGCGTCATAGGCGAGACCGCCATAGCCGGCGGCGCGGCTGAACCCCGCGCCGTCGGAGAGATCGCAGTTCGGGTTGACGTCGATGACGTAGGGCGTGTGGTCGGCGGCGAGGCGCACGTCCACGCGGCCGTAGTCGGTGAGGCCGAGCGCCTCGAAGGCGGCGCGCGCGGCGGCCTCGACGCGGGCGCGCACGTCGTCGTCGAGGATGCAGCGCACAGGAAGGGTGCCGGCGTACTCGGCCGACGAGGTGTCCCACTTGCCGCTGTAGGAGACGATCCGCGGCAGCCCCGTGGGCATGTGGGAGAAGTCGATCTCGTGCATCGGCAGCGCCTCGGGGGGCGCGTTGCCGAGCAGCGAGACGTACATCTCGCGCCCGTCGACGTAGCGTTCGACGAGCGCGGGCTGGCGCAGCTCGCCGACGACGCGCGCGACCGCCGCGGCGAGCGCCGCGCGATCGTGGACCACGGAGGCGCTCGAGATGCCGACCGAGGCGTCCTCGCGCGTGGGCTTCACGATCAGCGGGAACGGCAGGCGACAGGCGCTCACGTCTCCGTCGGCGATGGTGGTCGATTCGGGCGTGGGCACTCCGCGGTCGCGCAGCAGCGCCTTGGCGCGGTCCTTCCGCAGCGCGAGCCCGAGCGCGAACGGCCCGGAGCCGGTGTAGGGCACGTCCGCCAGGTCGAGCAGCGACGGCACGACGATCTCGTGGCGCGAATCGCCGCGCAGCGACTCGCAGAGGTTGAAGACCACGTCGGGGCGATCGCGCGCCAGATCGTCGAGCAGATGGCCGAGATCCGGGTGGTCCACACCCCGCACGTCGGCGTGGTGGCCGCGACGCCGCAGCGCCGCGGCGATGCCGTGGGCGGCGTTCGCCACGTCGGCGCGCGAGGCGTACGCTGGGTCGTCGGGGAGGCTGGCGTAGTCGGTGTTGTGGAGGACGAGGACGCGCAGGACGGAAGGAGTGCTCATCACGGCGCGTCCCCGGAACTCCCGTCCGGCGGCGGACGCATCTGGCGGGCTATTCTACGGAGGCGATCCGGGAAAGCAACCGCCGAAACGCGCGGCGGACGCGTTCAGGCGCGCGGCGCGCGGCCGAACGCCTCGAGCAGCGCCGCACCGAGCGGCCGGGCCAGCTCCTCCACCGTCGGCGCCGAGCCACACCGCTCCGCGATCGAGGTGACGCCGGCGTCGCGCAGGCCGCACGGCACGATGGCCGAGAAGGCCGAGGGCGGCGTGGTGACGTTCAGCGCGAGGCCGTGGATGGCGACGCGGCGGCTGACGTGGACGCCGAATGCGCACAGCTTTCGATCGCCCACCCAGACGCCCGGGCGCTCGCGACGGAACTCGCCCTCGATCCCGAGCGGACGCACCACGGCGATCACCGCGCGCGCCATCGCCTCGACGTGCGCGACGACGCCGCGGCCGAGGCGCACGACCGGGTAGGCGACCAGCTGACCCGGGCCGTGGTAGGTGACGTCGCCGCCCCGGCTGGTGCGCAAAAGCTCGATCCCGCGCGCCGCGAGCGTCGCCTCGTCGAGGAGGACGTGCGATGGATCGGCGCCGCGACCGAGGGTGATCACCGGCGGATGCTCGAGGAGCAGGATCGTCTCGGCCGCTTCGCCGTCGACGATCCGGCGGCGAAGCGCCTCCTGCATCTCCCACGCGGCGCGGTACCCGATGCGCCCGAGCCACGTGACGGCGACGCCCTCCATCTAGTGCCGCACGGCGGAAATCTTCTCGATGGACATGGCTTCGTTGCTGCGCGCGGATGGGGCCCCATCCGTGATCGCAACCTCCTCCGTTACTTTCCCACCGGCAAGCGCCAGAAGGCGCTGCTCGCGCATGAGTCCCCCGCTCGCTTCGCTCGCTGCCCCATCCGTGCTCGCGCCCGTCGCGCCTCGCCCTGCGGGCGCATCGACGCTCTCGGTCCGATCGACACTTCCGCCGCGAGGTACTAGCCCTCCTGCAGCTCGTAGAAGAACTCGGTGTCGAGCGTGTCCACGGCGACGGCGCGCTTGACCACGCCCACGCCGAAGCGCGCGCAGAGGGTGGCCAGGCCGTCGCCGTCGTACAGCACGACGTTGCCGCCGCCCGCGGCCAGCTCGGCGAGCGCCTCCTGGCCGGCCCGCCCCGCGGCGAGACACAGCCCCTCGTCGAAGCCGCGCGCCTGGAGCCCGACGCGCAGCTCGCCGACGGCGCGGCGCTTGAGCTCGCCTTCGCCGGGACGCACCGCGACCAGCACCTTCACCTTCGCCGCCCCCGCCCCGCGCTCGCCGCCGAGGTAGGCGACGCCGTCGCCGCGCTTCACGAGTTCGACGCCGGTGACGCCGATGCGCTCGAGGACGAGGCGCGCGAGGACCTCGAAGCTCTGCGGCGAGAGGCGCGCCAGGCGACGGTGGATCGCGACCCGCGTCGCCTCGGAGAGGCGCGCCGCGCGGTCGGCGAGATCGCGCTCGTACTGGGACAGCTCGCCGTCGAGCTTGCGGTCGCCGACGATGTACTGGCCTCCGCCGAGGGGGCGGACGCGCGGGCGCAGCCCGGCGGCCTCTCGCGCGCGCATCTCGGCGACGACGGCGGCGCGGACGACGCGCCACAGCTCGGGCAGGTCGCCGCGCAGCAGCCTCCGCTTCACCGCTGCCTCCACGATCTGCTTCAGGTGCATCGGGCGGGCGTCGGCGCCGCGCAGCACCTCGACCACCGCGTCGACAGGCGACGACGGGCGGCCCGCCTCCGGCGCGGCCGGACGCGGGGCCTCCGCGCGCGGCTCGGCG
>JAJXSP010000414.1 GCA_021784515.1 Myxococcales bacterium
GGCCGGTGACGATCGCCAGCAGCCCGTAGGGGAGCAGCGCCTCGCCGATGCGCCGCGCGATCGACGGGCGCGCCGGTGCGGGCTCGCTTCCTTTGGGGATACGATTTCCCGCCGCGCGCTTCTCGACGAGCGGCCGCCCGACGATGCGCGGCGGCCCTCCCGGCGGCGCGGCCTCGGCGGGAGCGGCCGGGCGCTCCAGCTTCGTCACCGTCTCACCCACCGGCAGCCTCCGTCGCCGGCGGCGCGGCCTGGGGCCGGGTCGCCTGCACGATCGCCTCGGCGGCGTCGAGCGCGGCGCGCGCGGCGGCGTCGTCGGAGCCGGCCTTGGCGAACTTCACCAGATCGCTCGCCGCGAGCAGGTCGAGGATCGCCCCGCGCTGCGGATCGAGCAGCGCGTTGTGAATGCGGCCCAGCTCCTCAACGAGCTCGGTGGTGGTCAGCTCGAGCGAGTCGAAGCCGAAGCGCGCGCCGAGGAAGGCGCGCACGATCTCCGAGAGCTCGAAGTGGAACGGGCGATAGCCGTCGACGCCGAACTCGCCGCGGCGCCGCAGCTCCGCCAGCCGCTCGAGGGCCACCTCGTCGGGCGGTCGCGCGGGCACCACGGGCGCCAGCCGCGGGCGCCGCCGCCGTCGCCGCACCACCGCGCGCGCGATCAGGAGCACGATCAACGCCGCCGCGCCCGCGCCCGCCCAGTAGAGCGCCGTGAAGATCCGGCGGTCCTCCACCATCACCGAGCGCTGTCCCTTGAGCGGCTGCGGCGCCGCGCCCTGGTCGTCGCCGACGAGGCTCTTCACCTGCACCGCGATCGGCGTCGTGGTGACGGTGCGCCGCGCCCCTTTGCCGTCGGTGTACTCGAGCGCGATCGGCGGCAGCTCCAGCTCGCCCGTCTCGTAGGCGGCGATCTGCAGCGTGAAGCGGCGCGCCCCGTTGCCCGCGCCGAGGTCGCGGTCGGTCATCGACGAGTCGAGCACCTCGAACTTGCCGAGGTCGAGCTTGAGCGGCAGCCGCACCGACGCCGCCATCGGCGCGCGCGCGATCGCGCTGACGGTGAGCGTGAGCCGATCGCCGACGTGCGCCTCGGTGCGATCGAGCGACGCGCCGACGCGCGGGGCGTCGGGATCGAGCGGCGCGCCGGCGTCGACCTCGACGCCCGCGACGCCCCCCGGGGGGATTCCCCCCGCAGATCCATCCGAGGGGGGCATGTCCGCGAAGGCGGAGAGCGGAGCGAGCAGGAGCGCGAGGAGGGCGAGGCGCGACCGAGGCCCGAACCGCACGCGCGCAGCGCGTGCAGGGCCGAAGGAAGTGCCGAGCCGTGGCGAGGCCATCAGTGGCGCAGCCTCCGCTCGCGGGCGCGGAAGAACGCGAGCAGCGGGTCGAGGTAGGCGGCGTCCGTCTTGCGGTGCGCCTGCGGCGGCTCGATGCGCACGTTCACGAAGTCCATCTTCAGCCGCCGCCACAGCTGCTCGCGCTCGGCCCTCATCCTCCGCACGCGGTCGGCGAAGCGCTGCCGCCCGGCGCGGCTGTAGGTGTCGATCTCCTCGACCGTGCCCGTCTCGATGTCCTCGAAGGCGACCAGCCCGAGCGGCGGGATCTCCTCCTCCATCGGATCGGAGAGCGCGATCGGGATCAGGTCGTGCCGTCGCTGCGCGACCTTCAGCGCGCGCTCGTATCCGGCGGCGCCGATGAAGTCGGAGACGAGGAACGCGACGCTGCGGCGGTTGGCGATGCGGCCGAGGAAGTCGAGCCCGGCGCGAAGGTCGGTGCCGCGGGAGGTCGGGCGGAAGGTGAGGATCTCGGTGACGACGCGCAGCACGTGCTTCTTGCCCTTCTTCGGCGGCACGAACCGCTCCACGCGGTCGGTGAAGATGATCAGCCCGACGCGGTCGTTGTTCTTGATCGCCGAGAACGCGAGCAGCGCGGCCACCTCGGCGGCCACCTCGCTCTTGGGCTTCTCGCGCGTGCCGAACAGCTGCGACCCCGACGCGTCGACGAGGAGCATGACGGTCATCTCCCGCTCCTCGACGAACAGCTTCACGTAGGCGTCGCGCATGCGCGCCGTGACGTTCCAGTCGATCAGGCGCACGTCGTCGCCGGGCTGGTACTGGCGCACCTCGGAGAAGGCGATGCCGATGCCCTTGAACACCGAGTGGTAGGCGCCCGCCAGCTGCGCGTTGGCGGCGCGCGCCGTCAGGATCTCGATGCGCTTGAGCTTCTTGAGCAGCTCGCGGGGGATCATGTCGCGAGCTACGGCACTTCGACGTGCTCGAACAGCCGCCGCACGACGTCCTCGGCGGTCACCTCCTCGGCCTCCGCCTCGTAGGTGAGGATCACGCGGTGGCGCAGCACGTCCGGGCCGACCGCCTTGATGTCCTCCGGAGTGACGTAGCCGCGGCGGCGCAGGAACGCGTGCGCCCGTGCCGCCATGTTGAGGTAGATCGACGCGCGCGGGCTGGCGCCGAACTGGATCAGCTCCTTCAGGTCCTTGAGCCCGTACGCCTCGGGATCGCGCGTCGCGGTGACCACGTCGACGATGTAGTCGCGGATCTTGTCGTCGATGTAGATCTGGCCAATCACCTTGCGCGCGGAGGCCAGCTCCTCGGCCGCCGCCACCGCCTGCACCGACGCGCGCTCGCCGGTGGTCTGCGCGTCCATGATCGCGCGCTCCTCTGCCTTGGTGGGGTAGCCGACCTTGATCATCAGCATGAAGCGATCGAGCTGCGCCTCGGGGAGCGCGTAGGTCCCCTCCTGCTCGATCGGGTTCTGCGTCGCCATCACCAGGAACGGCTCGGGGAGGCGGTGCGTCTCGTCGCCGATCGTCACCTGCCGCTCCTGCATCGCCTCGAGCAGCGCCGACTGCACCTTCGCCGGCGCGCGGTTGATCTCGTCGGCGAGCACGAGGTTGGCGAAGATGGGGCCGCGCTTGGCGACGAACTCGTGGGTCTGCGGGCGGTAGATGGTGGTGCCGACGATGTCCGCGGGGAGCAGGTCGGGCGTGAACTGGATCCGACGGAAGCGCAGCGCGAAGCAGTCGGAGACCGTCTTCACCGTGAGCGTCTTGGCGAGGCCGGGCACGCCCTCGAGGAGCACGTGCCCGCCGGTGAGGAGCCCGATCAGGATGCGTTCGACCATGTACTTCTGGCCGATCACGACACGCCCCACCTCGCCGAGCAGTCGCTCGGCGAAGGCGCTCTCCTGCTGCACCAGCTCGTTGATTACGCGGACGTCGTAGGACATGGGGTTTGCGATCCTCGTGGAAGGCGGAGCGTTGCTCCCGTCGGTGATGGCGGTTTCGTCGCGGGTTCGGTTAGCACGGGGTCCCGGGGCGGGCAACGAGGCAGCACCCAGGCGCGGGACTGCTGCCTCGCAACCACAGCGACCGGCAGCCTATCCCCGCGGCGCGCGCTGCGCCAGTTCCCGGCTCGCGCGTCCGTTGACAGGGCGCGCGGCGCAGGTTAGACAGGCGCGCAATGACGACGCGCGAAGAGTCCAAGCTGTACGACGTACGCACCCTCGAGCGGCGCATCCGACGGGGCCTGATCAACAAGAAGGACTACGAGAAGTACCTGAAGGCGCTCCCCGACGCGACCGACAAGGCCGCGCCTCCCGAGGCCGAACGCGGCGACGAGGGAGAGGGCGACGAAGAGTAGCCCCGCACGGCGCTCCCGTCGGGCGATCCAGCGCCCGGCAGCCGTCGCCGCGACCGGTTGACAGGCGCGCAGGCGGCGCGAAGTTGTTCCCCCGGACGGCCCACGGCGGGCCGCCCGGGCTTCCGTGCATCCTCATAATCGGGAACGCAAGCCAGCCGTCGCTTGACCGGCGCCGCGGCGGCTACCTAGGATTCGCCACCATGGTGGACGAGAAGCAGGACAAGGGATTCAAGGTGGTCGATCGCCGAGGGCATGTCGAGGAGCCGGCCGCCGCCCCGAAGGCCGAGCCGGCCAGCGCCGAGCCGCCTGAGGAGCGGCCGTCGCTGGAGATCGACTTCGGCACCTTCGTGCTCTCGCTCGGCTCGTCGGTGCTGGTGCACCTCGGCGAGCTGAGCGGACCGGGCGAGGAGGCGCCGCACCGCGACCTCGCCCTCGCCAAGCAGACGATCGACATCCTCGGCATGCTCCACGACAAGACGAAGGGGAACCTCACCGCCGAGGAGGCGCGGCTGCTCGAGCACCTGCTCTACGACCTTCGCCTGAAGTACGTCGAAGCGAAGAAGCTCGGCTAGCCCCCCGTCGGAAAACGCGTGCGCGGCGCTTAGAACCGATGCGTGGATGCGTCGCGCTTCGGATCGGGGCTGCGGGCGCTGCTCGGCGCGGCTCGCGCGATCGCGGAGCGACGCGGCCAGCCACGGCTCGAGCCGGAGCACCTGCTCGCCGCGGCCTCGGCGCCGGGGGGAGAGATCGCGGCGGTGTGCGATCGCCTCGGGCTCGCGGTCGGATCTCTCCGCGACGAGGCCGCGCAGCTGGTGGAGGCGGTCCCGTCGGGGCCGGGCGCCGTCGAGGCGGGCGAGGCGCTCGTCGAGCTTCTCGCGGCCGCGGCGCGCGAGGCGTGGGCGGGCGGCGCGGCGGAGATCGACGTCCCGCACGTGCTGCTGGCGCTCTCGCAGGCCCCGCGCGCCGAGGCGGGGCGAGCGCTGCGGCGCGCCGGGCTGAGCCGTGGGCGCCTCGCGACGCGCGACGGAACGACGACGCCGCTGCCGGTGCGGACCCCCTCGGCGCCGACGCCCACCCTCGATCGCTGCGGCCGCGATCTCACCGCGCTGGCGCGCGAAGGGCGCCTCGATCCCGTCGCCGGCCGCGAGCGCGAGCTGCGCCGCCTCGTCGAGGTGCTGGGCCGTCGCAGCAAGGCCAACCCGGTGCTGGTCGGCGAGCCGGGCGTCGGCAAGACGGCGATCGTCGAGGGGCTCGCGGTGCGAATGGCCGCGGGCGGCGTGCCGCGGCACCTCGCCGGCCGCCGGCTGGTGCAGCTCGACCTCGGCGCGCTCGTCGCGGGGTCGCGCTACCGCGGCGATTGCGAGGATCGCGTCGAGGCGCTGCTACGCGAGCTGTCGCGCGCGCCGGCGGCGCTGCTGTTCATCGACGAGATCCACCTCCTCGCGGGCGTGGGCGCCGGCGACGGCGCGCTCGACGGCGCGAGCCTCCTCAAGCCCGCGCTCGGGCGCGGCGAGCTGCGGCTGGTCGGCGCCACCACCGTCGAGGAGTGGCGGCGACGCGTGGAGCGCGACGGCGCGCTCGAGCGGCGCCTGGTGCCGATCCGCGTCGACGAGCCCGACGAGGCGCGGGCGATGGTGATGCTGCGCGCGCTGCGGGGCCGCTACGAGGAGCACCACGGGGTGCGGTTCGGCGACGACGCGCTCGAGGCCGCGGTCCGCCTCGGGCGGC
>JAJXSP010000415.1 GCA_021784515.1 Myxococcales bacterium
ATCCGAGGCGGCGCTCGCGGGCGCGAAGGCGGCGGCGGCGCGGGCGCGGGTCGAGGCGGCGGTGCGCGCGGCGTGGGCGAGCTCCGTCGCGGCGACGGGGCGGGCGCGCTTCTTCGACGGCGAGTACGTGCCGGCGGCGCAGGAGGTGGAGCGGATGGCGCGCGAGGGCTTCACGTCGGGCAAGACGGGGCTCTTGCCGCTGCTCGAGGCCGAGCGCGCGGTGCTGGAGGCGCGCCTGGGCTGGGCGCAGGCGCTCTTCGACGTGCAGGCGGCGAGGGCGGATCTCGAAGAGGCGAGCGGAGTGATCCTCGATGCGCCGTGAATCGTCGTGGTTGCTGCTGACGTTCGCGCTCGCCCTCGCCGGGTGCCGGCGGAGTGACGACAAGGCGCTCGCTGCCCATCTGCCGTCGGTGAAGGTGCTCGCGCTCGCGCCGCGCACGATCCAGCCGCGCATCGCCGTCGCCGGCGTGCTGGCGCCGCTGCCCGGCCGCGACGTCAAGGTGGGCGCGCTCGTCGCAGGGAGGGTCGATCGCGTCCTCGTCGCCGAGGGCGATCCGGTGCGGGCCGGGCAGGCGCTCGCGCACGTCGAGGCGGAGCCGCTGCAGCAGCACCTCGTCGAGGCGGAGGCGGCGACGGTGTCGGCCGACGCGGCGCTGGAGAACGCGCGCACCCGCTTCGCGCGCACCGAGAAGCTGTCGCAGGACGGGATCGCGGCGAAGCAGGAGGTGGACGACGCGCGCGCCGCCCTCGTCGCCGCCGAGAGCGCGGTGAAGCAGGCGAAGGCCTCGGGCGGGATCGCCACGGTGCAGCTCGACCGCGCCACCCTGCGCGCGCCGATCGCCGGCGTGGTGGCGGCGATCCTCGTCCCCGCCGGCCAGCCCGTCGACGGCAGCGGCACGCCGGTGATCGAGATCGCCGACGCGCGCGCCCTCGATCTGCGCGCCGCCGTCGCGGCCGGGCGCATCGGCGACGTCGCGGTCGGACAGGAGGCCGAGCTGGACGTGGACGGAGTGGGCGCGGTTGCGGGCGCGGTGGAGGCAATCGCGCCGCTCGTCGATCCGGCCACCAACACCGTCGTGGTGCGGGTGCGGATCGACAACCGCGCCGGGCGGCTGCGCGGCGGGCTGTTCGCGCGCGGCGCGATCCTCGGGGCGCCGCGCCGTGGCCTCGCCGTGCCACGAGGCGCGCTGCTCCCGGGCGACGGGGGCGCGGCCTCGCAGGTGGCGATCCTCGACGGTAGAAACCGCGTCACGCACCGCGCCGTCGCGCTCGGCACCGAGGCGGGCGACGAGATCGAGATCCGCGCCGGCCTCGCTCCCGGCGACCGCGTGATCGTCGCCGGCGGCTACGCGCTCCCCGACGGCGCCGAGGTCGAGGTGGCGAAGTAGTGGGCCCGCTCGTCGCGCGCCACGCCAAGGGGATCGCGCTCGCGGTGGCGCTCCTCGTCGGCGCGGGCGTGATCTCCTACCTCGCGCTGCCGCGCGGTCTGTACCCCGAGCTGGCCTTCCCGCGCGTGGTGGTCGTCGCCACGCTGCCCGACGCGACGCCCGAGATCGTGCTCCTCAACGTGACCCGCCCGCTCGAGGAGGCGCTCGCGCCGCTGCTCGGCGTGTACCGCGTCCGCTCGCGCACCATCCGCGGCGCCGTCGAGATCTCGCTCCAGTACGCGGCCGACACCGACATGGTTGTTGCGTTGCAGCAGGTGCAGGCGAAGCTCGCGGAGGCGCGCGCCGAGCTGCCGGCGGCCACGCAGCTCGTCGCCGAGCGGATGACGCCCAGCTCGTTCCCGGTGCTGACGGTGAGCGTGGACGGTGACGTCCCGCCGACGCAGCTGCGCGATATTGCATTGCATCAAATCCGGCCGGCGCTCTCGCGCGTCCCCGGCGTCGGCCCGATCACCGTCACCGCCGGCGAGGTGCGCGAGATCGAGGTGGAGGTCGATCCCGCGCGGGCCGAGGCGGCCGGCCTCACGGTCGAGGAGATCGCCAAGCGGATCGACGCCTCGAACCGCTTCCTCACCGTCGGCCGCGTCGACCGCGCCTACCGCCGCTACGTGATCGCGGTGCAGGGGAGGGCCGAGCGCGCCGGGGGAGCGAGCCTGGAGGCGGCCGAAGGCGCGCTCCGCGGCGCACCCTGGGTTCGGGGGCTCGGCGCGCTCGTCGTCGGGGGCAAGGAGCAGGCGCCCGTGCTGCTGCGCGACGTGGCGACGGTGCGCGAGGGGATGGCCGACCCGCGGCTGCTCGTGCGCTCGCCGCGCGGTCCGGCGGCGGTGGTGAACGTGGCGCGGCGCATCGGCGGCGACCTCGTGACGCTCGACGAGGAGCTTTCGCGCGCGCTCGACCGCCTCCGCGCCGAGGTGCCCGCCGGCGTCACGCTGACCACGGTGTACCAGCAGGCGACGCTGATCGGCGCCGCGACGGCCGCCGTACGCGACGCCATCCTCCTCGGCGCGCTGCTCTCGGCGCTGGTGATGCTCGCCTTCCTGCGCGACGCGCGCGCCACCCTCGTCGCCACGCTCTCGATCCCGGCCTGTCTCGTCGCGGCGTGCGCGGTGATCCTGGCCTTCCACGGATCGCTGAACCTGATGTCCCTCGGTGGCCTCGCGATCGCCGTGGGCCTCGTGATCGACGACGCGGTCGTGGTCGTGGAGGCGATCCACCGCCGCATCGACGAGGGGATCGCACCGCGCGAGGCCGCCGCCGAGGGCGCCTCGCGGCTCGCCGGGCCGGTGCTGTCGTCGACGCTGACCACCGTCGTCGTCTTCGCGCCGCTCGGCTTCCTCTCGGGCGTCGTCGGCGCCTTCTTCGCCGCGCTGTCGCTCGCGCTCGCCGCCGCGGTGCTGCTCTCGCTCGTCGTCGCGCTGACGGTGATCCCGCTGCTCGCGGCGGCGCTCCTCGCCCCGCGGACGCACGCTCGGCCCGACCGCCTCGCCGCGCGCTACGCCCCGGCGCTCCGGCGCGCGCTCCGTCGCCGCTCGATCCTCGTCGGCGGCGCGATCGCGATCGTGATCGTGGGCGGCGTGATCGCGGGCCGCGTCGAGACGGGCTTCATCCCGGAGATGGACGAGGGCGCCTACGTGATCGACTACTACACGCCCGCCGGCACCTCGCTCGCCGCGGCCGACGCGCTGGCGGGGAGCATCGACGCGCTCTTGCGCGCCGACCCCGACGTCGAGACCTTCTCGCGCCGCCTCGGCGCCGAGCTCGGCCCGCCCGCGGCGACGGAGGCGAGCCGCGGCGACTTCATCGTGCGCCTCAAGCCCGACCACGCGCGCAGCGTCTTCGACGTGATGGAGCAGCAGCGCGCCGCGCTCGCCGTCGCCGTCCCCGGCGTGCGCGTCGAGTTCATGCAGATCCTCCAGGACATGCTGGGCGACCTCGAGGGAAACCCCGAGCCCGTCGAGCTGAAGCTGCTCGGCGACGACCTCGACGAACTGCGCGCGCAGGCGAAGCGCGTCGCCGCCGCGGTGGGCGACGTGCCGGGGCTGGTCGATCTCTTCGACGGGCAGGTGGCCTGCTCGCCGCAGCGCGTGCTGCAGCTCGACCCCGTCGCCGCCGGGCGCGTCGGCCTGACCACCGAGGCCATCGCCGCGCAGATCGGCGCCGACCTTTTGGGCGCCGACGCCGCGCCGGTGCCGGACCGCGATCGCCTCGTGCCGGTGCGCGTGCGCTGGCCCGACGGTGCGCGCTTCGGCGAGCACGCGCTCGATCGGATCCGCGTGCGCACGGACGCCGGTGCGCTGGTGCCGCTGTCGGTGCTGGCGCGCGTCACCGACGGCTGCGCCCCGGGCGAGATCACGCGCGAGAACCTGCGCCTGATGGTGCCGGTGACCGCCCGCCTCGAGGGCCGGGACCTCGGCGGGGCGATGGCCGAAGTCGAGGCGCGCGCGCGCAAGGTGGCGCTGCCGCGCGGCGTGTCGCTCGAGGTGGGAGGGCAACGGCTCTCGCAGCGCGAGGCGTTCCGCGCGCTCGCGGCGGCGCTCGGCGCGGCGGTGGCGCTGGTGCTGCTCGTGCTCGTCTTCCAGTTCCGCAGCTTCGCCGCACCGACGGCGATCCTCGCCGCGACGCCGGTGGCCCTCGCCGCCGGGCTCGCCTCGCTGTGGGCCACCGGCACCGCGCTCAACGTCTCGTCGCTGCTCGGCGCGATCCTCCTCGTTGGCCTGGTGGTGAAGAACGGGATCCTGCTGCTCCACGGCGCCGACGAGCGCGCCGCCGCAGGCCTTCCCCTCGACGAGGCGCTCGCGGAGGCGGGCGCGGTGCGGCTGCGCCCGATCCTGATGACCACGCTGTGCACGCTCGTCGGGCTCGCGCCGCTCGCGCTCGGCCTCGGAGCGGGCTCGGAGATGCACCGCCCGCTCGCCGTGGCGGTGCTCGGTGGGCTCCTGCTCTCGACGCCGGCGACGCTGTTCGTGGTGCCGGCGATCTACTCGCTGCTGCGACCCCGCGGGCGCGCGTGACCCGGACGGCCCTGGGGAGGGGCGCCGCCCGCCCTGTGTGCGATCGCCGTATTCCCGCTTGCAGTCCGGGCGGACCGCAGGCCATCCTTCGGCCGGCTCCTAGCGGGAGATCGCACCTGGGAAGGCCTGCCCGGTTGCGGTGGTGCTCCCGCGCCACCATGAGAAGAAGTCAACAGGCGACCCGAACGACCCGGAGGGAACCATGGCAGCAAAGAAGAAGCCGGCAGTGAAGAAGCCCGCCGCGAAGCCGGCCGCGAAGCCCGCGAAGCCGGCCAAGGCGGCGGGGCGGAAGCCGAACGCGGCGTTCATGCGCCCCGTGCAGCCCGACGCGGCGCTCGCCGCCGTCGTGGGCAGCTCCCCGATGCCCCGCACCGAGCTGACCAAGAAGCTGTGGGCGTACATCAAGAAGAAGGGGCTGCAGGACCCGAAGGAGAAGCGGATGATCAACGCCGACGACGCGCTCAAGGCCGTCTTCGGCGGCAAGAAGCAGGTCTCGATGTTCGAGATGACGAAGCTCGTCGGCAAGCACGTCAAGTAGCGCGCCGGCGCCCGCTTCGATGGCGGAGCGGGCGCCGTTCTGCCCCGGGGGCCTTGGATCAGCGACGGCACGACCAGCGCGCCGCGGCGAGCGGGAGGAGCGCTGCCAGCGTCGGCGCGAGCGGCTGCACCAGCACGCCGAGGTGCGCCGCCACGACGAGCGCGAGCGCGATCAGCCGCACGTCGAGGTAGCGCCGTAGCGGGCGCGCGCCGAGCGCCGGCAGCAGGAGGTCCGTCGGCCAGAACGCGAGCAGCGCCTCGTTGCGCGTCAGTTCGGGGAAGGTCGACAGCGCGGCCAGCAGCCACACCGCGAGGCCGACGAGCCCGAGGCACAGCGCGACGAGTGCGAGCGTGATCGCGCGCGGCGTCCGGCCGAGCCGC
>JAJXSP010000416.1 GCA_021784515.1 Myxococcales bacterium
CATGCGCGCCGGCCTGCTCGTCGCCTCGGCGATCCCGCTGTCGATGCTCGGCGCGCTGCTCGGGATGGTCTCCACCGACACCGCCGGCAACCTGATGAGCCTCGGCGCGATCGACTTCGGCCTGGTCGTCGACGGCGCGGTGGTGATGGTCGAGCAGGTCTTCCACGCGCTCAGCCCGAGCCGCCTCGTCGCGATGGGCGCCGAGGCCGCGATGTCGTTCCGGGATCGCGTAGGCGCGGTCACCTGCTCGATGGCGCGGCCGGTGTTCTTCTCGAAGCTGATCATCCTGCTCGTCTACGTCCCCGTCCTCACCCTCACCGGCGTCGACGGGAAGATGTTCCGCCCGATGACGCTCACGGTGGTGTTCGCGCTCACGGCGTCGCTGATCCTCTCGCTCACGTTCTTCCCCGCCGCCGCGGCGATGGTGATCCGGCCGCGCGACATCCCCTCGCGCGAGCCGGCGCTGGTGCGGCTGGTCCACGCGGCCTACTTCCCGGTGCTGGCAACCACCCGGCGGTTCCCGCGGCTGGTGGCGCTCGGCGCGGCGCTCCTCCTCGCCGCGGGCGTGGCCCTCTATGTCCGCGCGGGCAGCGAGTTCATCCCGCAGCTCGACGAGGGCGACCTGGTCGTGCAGACCACGCGCGAGCCCGACATCAGCCTCGACGCCGCGATCGAGCGCGCCGGCCGCCTCGAGCGCGCCGGGCTCGGGCTGCCCGAGGTGCGCCAGGTGGTCTCGCGGATCGGCAACCCGGCGATCGCCACCGACATCATGGGGATCGAGCAGGCCGACGTGTTCGTACGCCTGAAGCCGACCTCGGAGTGGCGCCCCGGGCTCACGCGCGAGCGCCTGATCGACGAGCTGCACGCGCGGATCGACGCACGCTCGCCGGGCGCCGATCCCTCGTTCACGCAGCCGATCCAGATGCGCTTCAACGAGCTGCTCGGCGGCGTGGTCACCGACGTGGCCATCTCGGTGTACGGCGATGACCTCGACGAGCTGCGGCGACTCGCCGACGCGGTGGCGGCCGCGGCCAAGGCCGAGCAGGGGGCCGCCGACGTGCGCGTGATGGCGCCGCCGGACGTGTCGCTGCTCGAGGTGGCGCCGCGCGCGCTCGAGGCGGCGCAGGCCCCCGACGAGCTGCGCGGCGCGCTGGCCGAGGCGCGGCAGGAGGTCGATCGCCTGGCGGCGCTCGCGCGCAGCCTGCTCGACCTCGCGGCGGTGCACCGCGTGGCGCTCGATCACAAGCCGGGCGATCTGGCCGCGCTCCTGCGCGGGGCGATCGACGGCTGCCGCGCCGAGGCCGAGGCGCGCGGCCTCGCGCTCGCCGTGGCCGCGCCCGATCGCGCCGTCGCCTGTTTTTCCGCGGCGAGCGTTCGCCAGGCGATCGACAACCTGCTCGCGAATGCGCTCCGCTTC
Source organism: Myxococcales bacterium (assembly GCA_021784515.1). Classification (GTDB taxonomy): domain Bacteria; phylum Myxococcota_A; class Polyangia; order Palsa-1104; family SHYY01; genus SHYY01. The sequence goes on from JAJXSP010000416.1 coordinate 1,418, forward strand.
GCGCCGCGCGGCAGCACCGTCGAGACGGCGCTCGACGCGCACGACGGAGCGTGGCGGATCGCCGTCGCCGACCGCGGCCCCGGCGTCCCGCCCGCCGAGCGCGATCGGATCTTCGAGCCCTTCGTCCGCGGCGCGGGCGATGGCAGGCCGGCCGGCGCCGGCCTCGGTCTCGCCATCGCCCTCGAGATCGCCCGCGACCACGGCGGTGACGTGACGCTCGCCGATCGCGCGGGCGGCGGCGCGATCTTCAGCCTGCGGATCGCGCTGCCGGCCAGCGAGAGCGACGATTCGCGTGAGGGATCATCCGGCTGCCGGTTTGGCCGCGGCGGCCGCGACGGTGTCGAAGAACGGGACCTCGGCGGTGTCGGTGAAGCTCTGCAGGATCTTGCGCATCTCCTCACTCCCGACCAGCCGGAGCGTGAGGCTCATCTCGGCGGCCCTCTGCCGGGCCGCGAGCACGAACTTGGGAAGTCGATCCGCGCGCGGGGGGACCTTGCCGAGATCGAGCACGGCGTCGTCGAAGCAGGCCGCGGCGACCTTTTGCAGCGCCTCGTCGAGGAGGCCCCCGACGCGCTTGAAGTACTGCCCCACCCGATCCGGGTCGGTCGCCGAGCAGGGCGCGACGGTCAGCACGTTCTCCTTCACGCCGATCAGGGCGTGGCCGAAATGGTTCGCCACCACCGCATCGACCGCCCCGGCATCGAACGGCTTGCGAAGCACGCCGACGAATCCCTTCGCCGCCGCCTCCCTGTCGACGGTGGGGCTGGTCACGCCGAGCGCGTAGTAGGCCGCCTCCGGCTGGAGCTTCCGCAGCTGGCTCACCAGCACCCCGGTGTCCATCCCCGGCAGGTTGAGCTTCACGAACACCACCCGGAACTTCCTGACGCGGCACATCGCCGTCGCGTCGGCCGCGCTCAGGCAGCTCTCCATCGTGATCTGCTCGGACAGCAGCGACCGCAGCTTCTTCGCCACGCTGTCGATGTCGTCGACCACGAGCACGTCGGTCGGCGTGTCCGCCACCGGCACGGCGGTCGCCGCCAGCTTCAGCGCCTTCATGATCTTGGCGCGCAGCTCGTCCTCCCGGAACGGCTTCATGATGTAGTCGTCGATCCCGAGCCGCATCACCGTGGCGACGATCGAGGACTTCGACTCCGAGGTCAGCATGAGCACCGGCGTCGCGATGCCCTGCGCCCGCATCTTGGCGAGCATCCCCGGGCCATCCATCACCGGCATGGTCACGTCGAGGAGGACGAGATCGTAGGAGCCCGCGCCGAGCTTCGCGAGCCCCTGCACCCCATCCTCCGCCTCGTCCATTTCGATGCCGAGGCCGAAGTCGTTGATGTGTTTCTTGAGAATGCTGCGAATGGCGCGGCTGTCATCGACGGTGAGAATACGCGGCATGATTCGTCCCTTTCCGGTCAAACCGATTCGGTGATCGCCACCCACACCTTCACGGACGTGGCGTTGCTTTGCAGCGATGCGGTCCGCCACTGCGCCGAGTTCAACGGGGAGCCGCCATGCAGCCGCGGCAGGCCCAGCGCTTGATCGAGCCCCATCGACAGCTTCACCTGACCGGCGATGATGTTCAAAAGCTCGCTGAGCGAATCGTCGACCATCTGGGCATCGACCTCGGCGGGCGGACACGAGAACATCGCGCCCCCGAGCACCTTGCCGCTCGGCTCGTCCGAGGCGATCGCGACGACGATGGGCCGCGCGCCGTCGATGGCCAGGACCATGGTTCGCCAGGCGGGGGCGTTGTCCCACGGCAACCTCGGAGTCGTCCCCGGCGTGAGCTGGAAGGACATGCCGAACATCGTCGTCGTCACGTTGGAGACGAGTCGTGCCAGGGTTTCGGGAGTGGGGATGTCTCTCATTCTGTCCTCTGACGGTTTGTCGTTTGCCTGGTCGCCTCTTGCGCGGCGGCGGGCGGCGGAGATGGGCGTCGCGTGCCTCGCATTGTCTCGCTATGCCGAGGCGCCCGCGAGTTTCTTCACCTCGTCGGTGGTGAGCACCTTGCCGATGTCGAGGAGAAAAATCACGCGCTTGTCCACCTTGCCCACGCCCAGGACGAAGTCGGCATCGATCGCTCCGGCGCCGAAGGCGGGCGGGGGCTCGATCTGGCTGGCCTGGAGATCCATGACCTCGACCACCTCGTCGACGAGAATGCCCATGGTGACGTCCTGCCCGGCCAGGGCGTACTGCACCAGGATGATGACCGTCTGGTCCGTCGGGTCGAGCTTCGACATCCCGAACTTCAGGCGAAGATCGATCACCGCGATGACCTTGCCGCGGAGGTTGATGACGCCGCGAAGGAAGTCCGGCGTCCGTGGCGCGCGGGTGATCTCCGGGAGGCCGATGATCTCCCTCACCTTGAGGATCCCGAGCCCGTACTCCTCGCGCGCCAGCTTGAACGTCATGTACTTGCCGGCGAGGCCCGCGCCCAGCTCCGCCGTCCTCGCTTCCGCCTTCGCCTCGTCGCTCGCCGCGTTCTCGCTCGCCATGGGTTGGCTCCTCCGTCGCTTGCCGGGATATCCGTTGCCGTGGAATCAGGCCGGGTCTCGGTCGCGAGTGGCCCTGGAATGCGTCCCTCGTCGCTCGGCGAGGCGGAGGATCCGCGACGCGATTTCCCCGAGCGGCAAAATCTCGTCCACCGCGCCGAGGCCGATGGCGACCTTCGGCATGCCGAACACCACGCAGCTCGCCTCGTCCTGGGCAATCGTCGCGGCGCCGGCCTGCTTCATCGCCAGCAGTCCCCTTGCGCCGTCACCGCCCATTCCGGTGAGGATTCCACCGATCGCATTCGCGCCGGCGATCCTGGCCACCGATTCGAACAACACGTCCACCGACGGCCGATGGCGGTTGACGAGCGGTGCGGCCTCGAGGCCGACGAAGTAGCGCGCACCGGAGCGCCGCAGGAGCATGTGCTGGTTTCCGGGAGCGATGAGCGCAACCCCGGGAACGACCGAATCCCCCTCCTGCGCCTCGCGCACCTCGATGGCCGCGAGGTCGTTGAGCCGCTTTGCGAAGCACAACGTGACGTGTTGGGGCATGTGCTGGGTGACGACGATGCCGGGCGCATTGGGGGGCATGGCGCGCAGGATGGCTTCCAGCGCCATCGTGCCGCCCGTCGAGGCCCCGAGCGCCACGACCAGATTGGTGGTTTGCGTGAGCGAAGCCAATGGCCTGCTGCCGGCGGCGCTCCGAGCCAGCTCGGCCCTGCGCGTCATGTCGACCTGCGCGGCCGCCTTCACCTTGTCGATCAGCTCGACCGACATCTCGCCGACGGAATACGCGCCGCCCGGTTTGGACAGCACCTCGACCGCCCCTTTGTCGAGCGCCTCGGCGGCGAGCTGGCTGCCCTTCGGCGTCAACGACGAAACGATGATCACCGGCAGCGGGTAATAGCGCATCAACTTGCCGAGGAACGTGATGCCGTCCATGCGCGGCATCTCGATGTCGAGCGTCACAACGTCCGGACTGCGCTCGACGATCATGTCGCGCGCCACGAAGGGGTCCGGGGCGGTGCCGACCACCTCGATCTCCGGATCGGACTTCAATGCCTTTTCGAAGATCTGGCGCACGACGGCCGAATCATCGACGACCAGTACCTTGATCATCGCGCGGCCGCCTCGGAGAGGGCCGGGAACCAGTCGGTCCGCCGGACGGAGTCGGTCTTCACCAGCATCAGCTCGTTCGTCGCGGTGAAGTACCAGAGCTTTCGGGCGCGCGTGCCCGCCACGTCCATTTCCGCGATCGGGATCTTCGACGCCGCCATGAAATCGACCGCCACCTCCACGTTTTTGCGCGCCAGCTCGCGCTGCTCTTCGCTCGCCCAGTCGGGGCACGCGCCGCCATAGAGACCGACGACGAGCGATTCGCGCGACGAGCCCGCTCGGGCGAACTCCCCCAAGAGCCGCCGGATGGCCGGAATCCCCAGGAGCGCCGTCGCG
>JAJXSP010000417.1 GCA_021784515.1 Myxococcales bacterium
GGCGGCGGTGCTTCACAACGACGGTCGACGCGGCGTGGGGCGCGGTAGTGCTTGTCGTGTGGGCAACAGCGCCCGGTACCTTCACCTTGTGCGTCCCCGGCCTGAGGAACAGCTGGCAGGGCGTGCCGCAGGTGCTCTTGCCGACGGTGATGCCGTACGAATAGCCGGTGCGATAGGCCTGGAACCGCACCGGCACCGTCCCGGGCGGCGGCGCGAACGGGCGGTAGGCGGGATATCCCGCCCACGGGTCGCCTTCCATCAGGCGCGGCAGCGGCGCGGGCGCGCGCGCGCAGGTCTCACCGACGGGCGCGAGCGGCATCGGGCACTGCGGGATGCCCGCGCACACCCGTCGCGAGCGCGACCACACCTGCCCCGGCCAGCAGCAGTTCCCTTCGGTGTCCTCGCTCACCGCCTGACCCCACGGACAGGTCGGCGGCGGCGGCGGCGCGCTGTCGTCCACCGGCGGCGGGGGCGGCGGCGGCGGCGGCGCGAGCGAGGCGAGGCGCTGCTCCACCTCGGCGCGGTTCGGCGCGTCCTGCCGCTCGTCGAGGTAGCGACGGTAGCGATCCGCCGCCTTGCCGCTCTCGCCGAGCTGCTCCCACGCCAGCCCGATGTTGTAGTGGAGCGCCGGCGACGGGCGCAGCGCCTCGGCCGCCTCGAACTCGCGGATCGCGCCCTTGTAGTCGCCGGCCTCGTAGGCGGCGCGCCCGGCGGAAAAGTGCGCCTTGGCCTGCGCCAGCACGTCGTCCTGCGCGACCTCCGGCTCGTCGGCGATCGCCGAGCCGGCACCGAGGAGGAGCAGCAGCAGGGCCGCGCGCATCAGTCGTTGAAGGCCGTCGCCTCGACGATGGCCTGGAAGAGGGGCATGTGGTCGGCCGCGTAGCGCTCGGGGATCGAGTAGCCGTAGGAGTAGCCGTGGCCGTGGCGCGTGAAGGCGCAGGCGCGACGGAACAGCGTGCGGTTCGACTTGTCGTCGACCCAGGTGCCGGTGATCTCGGTGGCCCCGGCGACGCCGTTGCACACGGCGGTGCGCGAGGTGAGCTGCTTGTACCCGGTCAGCTTGCTCGTCGAGGCCGCCAGCACCACCTTGGCGAACCCGGCGCTGTCCTGCGAGATCGGGTCGGCGATGCAGAGCAGGGAGATCGCCTCGTCGGAGCCGTCGTCGTTGTCACGGGCGAGGATGATCCCGTTCTTGCCGCCCACGCTCGGCTTGAACCCGGGCGGGTAGTGCGCCGTCACCAGCTTGTGCGGCGAGGCGTATTGCTCGGTGAAGGTGGAGGGCGCGACGGGGGCCGGCCGCTGGTGCCGGCCGAGCACCTTGTCGGCGAGCTTGTCGCAGCCCGCCTGCGTCGCGGCGAGGGCGACCAGGGCGACGAGCGTTCGCATGGGGAGGCACGCTATCACAGCGTGCGGCGGTTCAATCAGCCGAACTTCGACGACGCCAGGAGGTTCTCGAGGAGCGCGTCGATCTCGCCGGTCATGCGGCGCGCGGTGTCGTTGTCCACCGCCTGGAGGGCCGCCTTGATCTCGTTCAGGTTCTTCAGCTGCGAGAAGAGCTGGATGTCCGACAGCTCGGCGCCCGAGGTGAGCAGCTCGCGGATCAACCCCAGCTCGGCGAGGATCTCGTCGAGCCCGGCGCCGCCCGCCGAGAAGCGCCGCTCCTCGGGGTGGTCGCGGTAGTAGCGATCGACGACCGGCGAGACGATCTCCTCGAGGATCTCCGTCTGGTCGAGGTTGTTCCAGATGTGCTTGAGGATGAAGAAGTCGGCGTCGCTCGGCTCCTGCCGCCCGTCGACGACCGCGCTCGCGGCGAACAGCTTGAGCAGCTTCACCACGCGCCGGTCGGACACCGAGATCCCCTCGGAGCGGATCTGGAAGATCAGCCCCTTGTACTTCGAGAGGAAGTCCTCGCCGAACTTCATGTGCGCGTCGAAGCGGCGGTGCAGCTCGTGGATGTCGCGCGCCGAAACGACCGGGCGAAGCTCGCTCTCGCGACCGGTGATCTTCGCGGTCTCCGTCGCCAGCCCCTTCGCGACGAGGTTGTGGAAGTGGTAGCTGTCGAGGTTGTCGGAGACGACGCGGATCAGGAAGCGGTCGAAGATCGCCGCCAGGTTGTCGTCGTTGGGGACCTCGTTGCTCGCCGCGAACATCGAGAGCAGCGGCACCTTCATCTGCTTCGAGCCATTGGAAAAGGTGCGCTCGTTGACGATGGTGAGCAGCGAGTTGAGGATCGCCGAGTTCGACTTGAAGATCTCGTCGAGGAAGACGATCTCCGCCTCGGGGAGCATCGTCTCGGTGCGGCGGGTGTAGACGCCCTCGCGGAAGGCGCGGATGTCGACGGGCCCGAACAGCTCGTTCGGCTCGGTGAAGCGGGTGAGGAGGTACTCGAAGTACTTCGCGTCGACGAGGCGGGCGAACAGGCGCACCAGCGCGCTCTTCGCGGTGCCGGGCGGCCCGACGAGGACCATGTGCTCACCGGCGACCGCCGAGATGAGCAGCAGGCGGATGATCTCCTGCTTGTCGAGGAAGTGCTGCTCCATCACCCGCGCCGCCTCCTGGAGGCGGACGGCGAGGGCGGGATTCGGCGAAGGCGGCGCGGACATCGGGGTGCGGGAGTCTAGCGCAGATCGGAAGTGCCAACAGGCGCGATCCCGCCCGTCGCCGACAGCGCGATCGGCCCCCCGGCGCGCGCCACCAATGTTGCCAGTTCGGCGACCCGCGTCGGGCCGCACGCGACGAGGCAGGCGGCGGCGTGCTCGTCGACGCGCTTCATCAGGCGCGGATCGCGGCGCACGTCGGGCGGGGCGCACAGGTCGGGCGTGGTGCGGTGGAGGGCGGCGAAGAGACCGTAGAAGTCGCGCAGGGATTGGTCGGCGCCGGCGGCGAGGGCGAGCCGCATTCGACCGCCCTCGACGGTGACGGGCACGCCGAGGAGCGCGCACAGGTGCAGGTGGGCCAACAGCGCGCAGATCAGGCGCGCCGCGGCCGGGGCGGTGCCGTCGAGGGCGCCGAGGGTCGCCGCGGCCAGCGCGCCGCCGACGCGATCGATCCCCTCGTCGAGCCAGGCGTAGGCCACCGCGCGGCACAGCGACGGCACGGCGAGCAGGTCGCGGCGGCGCACGAGGTCGAGGCGCGGCTCGAGGCGCACCGGGTGCAATAAATCGGTGAGCGGGCTGCCGTCGAGGAGCGCGTGCGCCACGTTCCCGCCGAGCGGGTGCGAGGCCGCCTCGGCGAAGCAGGAGACCCGCCACCGCTCCTCGCGGACGCGCCGCACCGATTTCCAGGCGGTCAGGCGCCGCGGCGGCTCCTCGCCGTGGAACTCGCGCCGACCTACCCAGAACGACACGCGCACGTCGGTGCGCCCGAGGTCGTGCAGGCGGTGAAGGACGGTGTGACGCGCCACGAGCACGTCGGGGTCGACCGACGGTGGCAGCGCCGCGAGCGAGGCCGCCCAGGCCGCCACCTCGCCGAGCCGCTTCTCGCTGATGCTCGCGGCGCGCGGGTGGAAGAGGAAGAGGAGATCGTGCACGGCGACGGCGAGCCGCAGCGCCTCGAGGTCGAGCGACGGGGGAATCGGGTCGAGGAGCAGCTCGGCGGCGGCTGCGGCGCGTGCGGCGAGCAGCCCGCCCACGACCTGCGCCGGGGGCTTCGTCTCGCGCAGCCGCGCCAGCCCCGCGCTCCCCAACGGCGCCCCGACGTGCACGGTGCCGCCGGCGACGAGGGGCAGGAGGAAGTCGGAGAAGAAGGTCGTCACGGACGTCTTCCGCACGCTGGGGGGACGGTGTTTCGTTTCTTCGCTTGCGCACCCGTCCCTCGTCTTTCGGGCGTCTCGGACGTCTTCGGACGTCTTCCACACGCTGGGGGGACGGTCTGTCGTTTCTTCGCTTGCGACCGGGCCAGATGGTTGTCGTGGCAAGCGGGGCGAAGAAACGAAAGACGCGTCCCTCGTCTCTCGCGCGTCTCAAATGCCCCCAACGCTTGCCGCGCTGCAAAATTGTCAACAATCGCAAACTGCCTATCACTCGGCCCTTCCCCTCGCAGGGGAAGGGCGACTTGACCCAATTGCCGACACGCGCGGGAAGGGGTGAGGGAGTGGGAGCGCGAGGGCGGAACCGTAGGTTCGCCCTCGCTTGTTCTTGCGCTGCCGGCAACGGCGCTCTGCGCCGGAAAGGCGGAAATGGACAGCACAGCGAAGCTGCGCCCAATTGGCAAGGAGAAGGAGAAGGAGAAGGAAAACGGGAACCGGGACGAAAACGAGAACGGGAACGGGAACGGGAACGGGAACGGCATTCGCCGGAGGTGGGCGGAGGAGGCCATCAGGGCTCCTTGGGAGGGTCCCCGCCCCGGAACCCCCACAGCGGCAGCGGCCCCACCGCCTCGTTCTTCACCAGCACGTCCACCGCGGGACGGGCCTCGCCGGCGCGCGGCGAGCGCGGTCGCGTCTCCACCTCCAGCCGTCCCAGCACGCGGCGCCCGAGCGGCTCGAAGGCGTGGTCGTCGACGGCGAACGGCGCCTGGCCGCGCGCGAACACCACCACCCTGCCCTGCGTGCCGCCGACGTGATCGGCGAGCACCTCCTCGGAGACGCGCGGCAGGAACTCCATGCCCACCGGGATGTACACCGACGGCGCGGCCTCCTGGAGCAGCTCGCCGATGGGCAGCCCGTCCACGCCCTGCGCGCCCACCACCAGCAGCCCGCCGTCGACGGGCGCGACCCGGTAGCCGGTAAGCACGGTCGGCGGCAGGGTGAAGACGAGGCGCTTGAGCCACTCGGCGCGCTCCCAGGCGACGAGCGTCGCGGTGACGCGGCGGGGCGGCTCGCTGGAGGGCACGAGCCGCAGCGCCACCGTCACCTTCTTCGCCGCGCTCGCCGCCGCCGGCCGCGGCGCGGCGCGCTCGGGCACGTCGAAGTGCGCGGCCACCAGCTTCTCGCCGTCGGTGAGCGGCAGCTGGCCGCCCGGCGCGGCGATCACGTCCACCGCGTCGCGCCCGCCCGAGAAGACGTAGAAGCGCTCCTTGTCGAACACCGCGCGGCACGACTCGAGGCGCAGCGGGTGGCGGTAGCCCAGCTCGACGACGAAGTTCTCGCCGACGGGCCGGTGCACCTCGATCCCCGGCAGCGCGGTGAAGAGGTCGAGCATGCGCGCCGGCAGCGCGTGGACGCGCGCGAGCAGGTAGCGGCCGCGGTCGGAGAAGGCGCCGCCCGCGCCCTCGCGCGTGACGAGCGCCGCTTCGACCTTGACGCGGCTGCGCCACAGGTAGGTGAGCACGCTCGGCGCGAGGCCGGGGCGCACCACCAGCCACAGCGCCTCGCGCGGCGCGGGCCCCTGCGCGCCGGGCGGCGGCGGGGCGTCGGACC
>JAJXSP010000026.1 GCA_021784515.1 Myxococcales bacterium
CGCGGTCGCGCTGGCGGGCGGCGATCGGCTGGTGATCGCCGACCTGCCGGAGCGGGTGGCGCGCTGCCGGGCGGCGGAGTACGCGCGCAGCACCGCGGAGCCGATCGATCTCGCCTCGATGGCGGAGGTCGAGCGGCGCCACATCCTGCGCGTCCTCGAGGCGACGGGCGGCAACAAGACCGCCGCCGCCGTGATCCTGGGATTGAACCGCCGCACGCTGTACCGGAAGCTGGCCGAGTACCGATTGACGTCCGAGTAGCGTGACAAAACGCCTCGCGTGACGTTTCGTCACGGTGGGGGGACGTTGGCGCCCCGACGCCAGCGCGTCGGTCGGCGGGCATGTGGGGTGCAGATCCGCCGTCGACACGCCGCCGGAATGGCGGGGCGAGGAGGAGCGCGATGGCGACGATTGCCCACCACTATTCGATTCACCTGCTCGGGCTCGGTGCGGAGGCGACCTGCCGCGAGGCGGCCGAGATGATGATCGAGAACTCCGTCGGAGCCGCGGCGGTCCACGAGCAGGGGCAAATCATCGGGCTCGTCACCGAACGCGACCTGGTGGAGCGGATCGTCGCGACGGGCGCGGACGGCGCGGTCCCGCTCGGCGACGTCGTGCGGCGCGACCTGCCGCCGGTGGGCCCGCGGATCTCGACCGAAGAGTGCGCCGAGCTCATGCGCTACCACTGCACGCGTCACCTCCTCGTCGCCGACGGCGGGCGCGTGCTCGGCATCGTATCGATGCGGGACGTGATCGCCCTGATGATCTCCGAGCGAGAGGACATGATTGAGCAACTCCGCGGCTACGTGTACGGCTGAGCGGGGCGTGACGCTGCGCCTGCTGCTCGTCGAGCGGGAACCGGCCGACGCCGCCGCCATCCGTGACCTGCTCGGGCAGGGCGGGCAGGCCGTCGAGCTGGTCCACGTCGCGCGGTGCGCCGAGGCGGCGCCGCGGCTTTCGCTGCGGCGCTTCGACGCGGCCCTCGCCGCGCTCGACGGTGACGCCGATTTCGAAGGGCTGGCGGAGCTGCGCGCGGCGTTCCGGCGCCTCCCGGTCGTGGCGTTGTCGCGGGACCCCGGCGTCGAGACGGCGGCGCGGGCGCTGCGGGCGCGCGCGCACGACTGCCTGGTCAAGGCCGAGCTGACCGCGCCGTCGCTGGCCCGGGGGATCGCGCTCGCCATCGAGCGCGACCGGATGGCGCTCGAGCAGGAGAGGGCCGGCAAGCCCGACTGCGGCGAGTGCGAGTTCCTCACCAACATGAGCCACGAGATCCGCACCCCGATGAACGCCATCGTCGGGATGACGGAGATCCTCCGGCAGGGCCCATTGACCCAACAGCAGGTGCTCGATCTCCGCCACCTCGGTACGGCGAGCGACCACCTCCTCGCGCTGATCGACGACGTGCTCGATCTCTCGCGCCTCGAAGGCGGCCGACTGACGCTCGAGAGCGCGCCGTTCGACCTGCGCGAGCTCGTGCGCACGACCACCGACTTCCTCGCCGGCGGTGCGCGCGCGAAGTCCCTCGCGCTGCGCTGCCGCGTCGAGCCGTCGGTGCCGGCCTGCCTGCGCGGCGACGCGCGCCGCCTGCGCCAGATCCTGACCAACCTGGTCGGCAACGCGATCAAGTTCACCGCGCGCGGCCACGTGGAGGTGCGGGTCGAGCCCGACCCGGGAGATGAGCCCGGCTGCCTGCGGTTCTCGGTGGCCGACACCGGCATCGGGATCGCGGCCGATCATCACGCGATGATCTTCGAGCGCTTCACGCAGGTGGACCCTTCGGCGACGCGCGTCCACGGTGGCGCGGGCCTCGGCCTCGACATCGCGCGACGGCTGGTCGGGATGATGGGCGGGCGGATCTGGGTGGAGAGCGAGCCGGGCAAGGGCAGCACGTTCCACTTCACCGCGCGCTTCGACCTCGCCGCGCCGCCGGAGGTCGACGGCGCGCCGGAGGCCGACGTCGCGCCGGCGCTCGCGGCCCGTCGCCATCGCCTCCGGATCCTCCTCGCCGACGATGCCGTCGAGTCGAGCTGGCTCATCGGCGCGTACCTTCGGGGGATCGATCTCGACCTCGAGGCCGTCGCGGACGGCGCGGAGGCGCTCGCCAGGGTTCGCGATGGGCGCTACGACCTGGTCCTCATGGACATGCAGATGCCGGTGATGGACGGCGAGGCCGCGACGCGCGCCATCCGCGCGTGGGAGCGCGAGCGGGGCGCGGAGCCGGTGCCGATCATCGCGCTCACCGCGCACTCGCTGCCGGCGGCGGTGCGGCGCTGCACGGCCGCCGGCTGCACGACCCACCTCGCCAAGCCGGTGAAGAAGGCGGCGCTCGTCGAGGCGATCCTGCGCTACGCCGCACCCGACGACGCCGCACGCGAGGTCCGCCCCCGCACCCTCCCTCGGATCGCCGATACGGTCGCCGCGCTTTTGCCGGCCTACGTCGAGAGCCGCCACGACGACCTGCGCGCGATCGCCGCCGCGCTCGACCGCGGCGACTTCGATCGCATCGCCACCGCCGGCCACAACATGGCGGGCTCCGGCGCCAGCTACGGGCTGCCCGAGGTGAGCGCGCTGGGCCGCTCGATCTACGACGCCGCCCGCCGTGGCGACGCGGGCGCCATCCGGCGCGACGTCGAGCGCCTGCGCGACAACATCACCCGGGTCGAGGGCGACCTTCGGCGCCGGTAGCCGCTTCGCCCGGCGGGCCGCGGCGGCGCAGCACTCACTTCCGCGACGGAATCACGATGAACAGCGCGCCCTCGCCGCGGCGCACGCGGAGCAGGTGTCCGCCGGAGCGTTCGCCCTGCAGCGCGCGCTGGGCGTCGCGCGCGGTGGCCACCGGCTTCTGATCGATCTCGAGGATCACGTCGCCCTCGCGCAGGCCGGCGTCGGCCGCAGGGCTCCCGTCGTCGACGGCGGCCACCACCGCGCCGTGCGTCCCGGCGGGCAGGCCGAGCTCGTGCGCCGTGTCGGGCGTCAGCGTCTCGAGCGCGAGGCCGAGCCGGCTCTTCTTCGCCGGGCCCTGTTCGGCCTTCTGCTCCTTCTCCTCGGGCAGCTCGACGGTCGCCACCTGGACGTGCACCGTCGTGCCGGCGCGCCACAAACCGAGGTCCACGCGCTCGCCGACCTGCTTGCCGAGCACCGCGCGCTGCACGTCGTGCGGGCTCGCGGTCGGCGCGCCGGCCACCGACACCACCACGTCGCCGACCTTGACGCCGGCCTTGTCGGCGGGCGAGCCGGACTTCACCTCGGTGACGAGCGCGCCCTTCTGCGGCGCGTTCGGGCCGAGCGACTTCTGCAGCTCGGGCGTCACCTCCTGCATCAGGATGCCGACGTAGGGACGGCGCACCTTGCCGTGCTCGATGAGCTGCTGCGCGATCGGCTTGGCCATCGACGACGCCACCGCGAAGCCGATGCCGGTGCCGATGCCGGCGATCATCGTGTTGATGCCGACGACCTCGCCGTCGATGTTGACCAGCGGGCCGCCGGAGTTCCCCGGGTTGATCGACGCGTCGGTCTGGAGGAAGTCCTCGTACTGGCCGGCCTCGAAGCCGGCGCGGTTCTTCGCCGACAGCACGCCGACGGTGACGGTGTGATCGAGCCCGAACGGGTTGCCGATCGCGATCACCTGCTCGCCGACCATCATCTTGTCGGAGTCGCCCAGGCGCGCCGGCGTCACCGGCACGCCATCGACGCGCACCACCGCGAGGTCGCTGCGCGGGTCGGTGCCCACCACCTTGCCGGGGACGGTGCGCCCGTCGACGAACGACACCTTCACGTCCACGGCGTCGGCGACGACGTGATCGTTGGTGAGGATGTAGCCGCGCTTGTCGATGACCACGCCCGAGCCGAGGCCGTGCTGCTTTTGGCGGGGGCGTCCAAAGAAGCGCTCGAACGGCGTGCCGTGGAACGGGTCCTCCTCGTCGCTGCCGTGGTCGCGGCTCGGCGCCTGGGTCACGCTGATCCGCACCACCGACGGGCTCAGCTGCGCGGCGACCCCCGCGTAGGTCCGCCCGAGCGCGTGCGCCTCGGCGAGCTGCGCCGGCGACGGCGGCGGGATGGTCACGGGATCGGTCGACGGAGCGGCGCGCGCTCCGGAGTCGCGCGTCGAATAACCGGCCATCATCCCCAGCCCGATCAACGAAAGGCCCATCGCTACCCGCCGGAAACGCCGCATTCGCGGTACCTCCTTCGCGAGGCGCCGGCACTCGGAGCCTCGTCGAGGAACGTCGGTGCACGGGCCATTCCGCGCGCCGGGAGCTTCCAATCACCCGCTTCCTCGTGCCATGCTCGGGCGCACGGCGAATCGGCCCGAGGGAAATCATGCGCACGCTCGCAACTGGAATGATCGGACTCCTCCTCGCCGCCTGCGGCGACGGCGGCAGCGGTGGCCACGACATGGGCGCCGCCGCGACGGACATGGCCTGCAATTCGGCGCTCTACCCGTGCGGGCCCTACGGCCCGACGCAGGGCGACGTGTTGCCCGACATCACGCTGCCGGTGCAAACCGACACGAACGGCAACGGGGTGATCGACGCGGCCGATCCCGTGACGATGGTGTCGATGTCGGCCTATTACCAGAACAAGGGAATCAAAGCGCTCTTCGTGAGCGCCGCGGCCTTCTGGTGCGGGCCGTGTAAGCAGGAGCAGCCGGCCCTCATCACGCTCTACAACGGCTACGGGGGCAAGAATTCGAAGGTCGCGTTCCTCGAGGCGATCGTCCAGAAGGCCGACATGTCCGTCGCCGGCACCGCCGACGTCGACGCGTGGGCCCAGACCTACAATATCCCGTTCGACATGGCCTCCGACCCCACCGCGGCGATCTCGCCGTTCTATGGCGGCAACGCGATGTCGTTCCCGTGGGGAATGGTGGTCCGCACGAAGGACATGACGATCACCTGGGCGGCCTTCGGCGACGACGCGGTGGCGCGCAAGGGGGCAATCGACGCCGTCTTGAACGCGCCCTGATCACCTCGAGAGGCCAGGGACAATGCCGTTCAGATAAGGACCTCTTGTGGCCGTGACCATGGCCGTGGCCGATCTCCCAGCCACGGAAGAAGCCGGCTACGTCCACGGCCACGTCCACGGCGCCTCGCTATCTGAACGGCATTGAGGCTAGGGAGCCGCGGCGAAATAACTTGCGCAGTCTGGCCTGCGATCGATCCCGGCTGGCTCCATTCCTCCTCAGTCACTTGCAGAGAGCAAGCTCCCTCGTCGCGCCTCGCCATCCGGGCGCCTCGGCAGCCATCTTTGCGCAACTTATTTCGCCGCGGCTCCTAGAACACCGGGTCGCTGAATTCGGCGCGGCCGCTGCTGGCCACGAAATCGCGCGGGAGGGTGCCGCGCTTGAATGGGATGAGCACCGAATTGGGGGTCCCGGGGCGGGCGGGACTGCCCTTGTCGCTCACCCGGGCGAACAGCACGTCGGGGGGAGGGGGGAAGTCGCGGACCGGGGTGTCGGGGTGGCCGTGCTGCATGAAATCGAGCCAGATGGGCAGGGCGGTGCCGCCGCCCGTCGCGTCATTGGCGATCGTCTTGAAGTCGTCGCGGCCGACCCACACCACGGCGAGGAGATCGGCCGTGTATCCCACGAACCACGCATCCTTGAAGTCATTCGAGGTGCCGGTCTTGCCGCCCGTCGGACGACCCAGCGCCAGCGCCTTCTTTCCGGTGCCGTTCTGCACCACGTTCTTCATGAGATCGACCATCACGAATGCCGTGTCGGCGGCGATGCGCCGCTTGCGCTCGTTCTCCGCCGGCGGCTTGTGCTCCTCGAGGAGCCCGCCCTCGGAGTCGAGGATGCGGGTGATGAAGATCGGTTTTACCTCGAGCCCGCGCGCCGGGAAGGTGGCCTGCGCGTAGGCCGCCTCCATGACCGACAACTCCGGGGTCCCGAGCGCGATGGAGACGTGGCGCGGGATCGCCGAGGTCAGCCCGAAGCGGCGGAACACCTCGATAATGTGGTCCACGCCGACCGACTCGACCAGGCGCACGCTCACCGTATTGAGCGACTTGGCCAGCGCCGTGCGCAGCGTCACCGGACCGAGGAATTCGGCCTTGTAGTTGTGCGGGCACCATTGGCCGGCCGCCGTCGGCACGCACACCGGCGCATCGGGGACGATCGACACCTCGGTAAATCCCTTTTCGACCGCCGCCGCGTAGATGTAGGGCTTGATCGACGAGCCGGCCTGCCGCTTCGCCTGCACGGCGCGATTGAAGGGAGAAAGGTCGTAATCGTAGCCGCCCACCATGGCGGTCAAATAGCCGGTCGCCGGGTCGACCGCGACGAGCGCCGATTGGACATCGGGCCGCTGCGCGATCTGGGCCATCGGCACCTCCTCGACGCGCCGACCCTTCCGGATCTCGACGTGGACCAGCTTCACCGGCAGGAGATCGCCGACGCTGATCTTCTGCCCCTTCTTCGCATTCCAGCGCTCCACGCGCCCGGTGTCTTCCTCGGTGAGCTTCACGTGATCGGCGCCCACCACCACGCCGATTCCGCCCTTCTTGCCTTTCCCGCCCAGATTGACGCTCTCGATCATCGCCAGATAGGGCTTGTCCTCGAGGATGACGCCGCTGGCCAGCTTCGCGTCCTCGCGCGGGCCGACGAACGGCTTGGGGCCGCTGCCGAGGAATGCCGCGCGGTCGGCCACCTCGACGTGGCCCACCGGGCCGCGGAAACCGAGTCGCTTGTCGAGGTTCTCGAGGCCGTGGCGCACCGCGATCTCGGCTGCGCGTTGCTGCTTCATCGAGAGCGTCGTGTGGATGTGGAGCCCGTGGTCGAACAGCTGCTTTCCCCCGTAACGCTGCTGCACGTACTTGCGCACGGTTTCCACGAAATAGGGGGCGGCGACGTGGTTGAGCGGCACGTCGCGCGAGATGATGGCGATCGGCTCCTTGCGCGCCTCGTCGGCGTCCTTCTGGGTGATGAAGTTGTTTTCCACCATTTGACCGAGCACGTAGTTCTGGCGGTCCTTGGCGCGCTTGAATGCGTTGTAGGGCGAGTCCTCCGTCGGGGCCTTGGGCAGTCCACCGATGAGCGCCGCCTCGGCGATGGAGAGGTCCTCCACGTTCTTGCCGAAATAGATCTCGGCCGCCGCCTCCACTCCATAGGCGCCGTGGCCGAGATAGACGTGATTCAAATAGATATTGAGGATCTGCTGCTTGCTCAGGCGCGCTTCGATCTTGTGGGCGAGAATCGCCTCGCGGATCTTGCGCGCGAGGTTGCGCTCGTTTCCGACGAGCATCAGCTTGGCGACCTGCTGGGTGATCGTCGAGCCGCCCTGCACCACGCGGCGCGCCTTCAGGTTGGCGAAGCTGGCGCGCAGGATGCCCATCGGATCGATGCCGTGGTGCTCGAAGAAGCGGTTGTCCTCGGCGGCGACGAACGCCTGCGCCACGTGCTTGGGGATCTTCTCGTAGGGGACGACCACGCGCTTTTCGAGGAAGAACTCGCCAATCAACTCGCCCTCGGCGGAATAGACGCGGCTGGCGCGATTGGGGTGGTAGTCGACCAGCGCGCTCCAGCGCTCGGGAAGGTCCTTTTCGAACTCCCGATAACCCCAATAAGCCATTCCGCCGCCGAAGCAGCTCCCGGCGAGGAACAAGAGGACCAGGAAGCGCAGGAAGGAGAATCGCTTCCTGGGTTTGCGGGGGCTTTTCGAGGGAGGAGGCACGCTCGGGGTCGGCGTTCGGGGATCCGGTTGATCGCTCATGGAGGGGCCCGCTGTGGACTCGGAAAGGGTGTCGCCGCGCTGCCGCTGCGTCAACTTTTCGAGCGGGTTTTTCCGTCGAGAAAGTTGCGATCGCCGAGCGAGCCGGCAAAATTCGGGGCATGAGGCTCGTGCGTGCTGCGGCGCTGCCGGCGCTCGTCTGTTCCTTCGGCGCTCTCGCGGCCCGTCCGGCCGCCGCGGCGGTGGCACCCGACGGCTACCTGGTGACGCCCTTCGAGAACGCCTCGCCGGTGAAGGCGCTCGACTGGATGTCGCCCGCGCTGGCGACCACGGTGGCCGAGAAGCTGGAGGTGCACCCGGCGCTCCGCCCGGTCTACGGGCCGTCGATCCTCGACGGGATGGCGCCTCCGCTCGACCTCGCGAAGGTGGCGGCGCGCGCGAAGGAGGCGGGGGCGCGCTGGGTGTTCGGCGGCGCCTTCGGGCGGCCCAACTGGAAGTCCGAGGTGCGCCTGGTCGTGTGGCAGGTCGAGGGCGGGCCGCAGCCGTCGCTGCGCAAGGTGGCCGAGGCGAGCCGCGTCGGCGAGCGCGACGACCTGCTCGACCTGCTCGATCAGGCGCTGCTCGGGGTGCTCGGCAACGCGGGCATCGCCACCGACGGCGACACGGCGACCGCGTTGAAGCGGCGCCCGACGCGCGACCTGTACGCGCTGACGCTCTACGGCCGCGCCGAGAACCAGTTCTACGGATACAACGGCACGGCGAACGCCGCCGAGGCGGAGAAGAACCTCGAGAAGGTGCTGCGCATCGATCCGAAGTTCGCCGAGGCGCACCGCTTCTACGGCGTGGTGCTCCTCGAGCGCGGCGATCGCGGCAAGGCCGCCGGGCAGTACGCCTACGCGCTCGACCTGCGGCCGAACTATTACGCGGCGCTCGTCGGGCTGGCGCAGCTGTACCGCGCCGAGAACCGCCGGCAGCCGGCGCTCGAGCTGGCGCAGAAGGCGCTCGAGGCCCGGCCGGGCGACCTCGAGATGCGCTTCCTCGTCGGCGGGCTGGAGTGGGAGTCGGGCGACCTCGAGCACTCGCTCACCGACCTGTTGCAGGTGACGGCGGCGCAGCCGCGGCACCTCCCGGCGCGCCGGATGCTCGCGCAGGTGCGGGCGGCGCGCGGCGAGATCGAGGAGCTGACCGAGGAGCTCGGGCGGGTGGCCGAGCTGGCGCCCGAGGACGTGGACGTGAAGTTCGACCTCGGCTCGTCGCTGATGCGGCTGGGGCGGAACGACAAGGCGGTGGCGGTGTACGAGGACATCGTCAAGCGCCAGCCGAAGAACGTGCAGGCGCTCAAGTTCACGGGCGACCTGTACCGCCGGCTCGGCGCGCCAGACCGGGCGATCGCCGCCTACGAGCGGGTGCGCAAGATCGCGCCCGAGGACCCGCGGCCGTGCTTCCTCCTCGCCGGCGCGTACATGGACGCGGGCAACGACGCCAAGGCGGAGCAGGTGCTGCTCGGCGCGGCGGAGTTCCACCCTCGCCACCTCGGCGAGGCCTGGACCGACCTCGGCGCGCTCGCGCTCCGGCGGGGTGACCTCACGACGGCGAACTGGTACCTCTCGCGCGCGGTGGTGCGCGCGCCGTCGCGGCCCAAGGCGCACTACAACTACGCGCTCGTCTTGAACGCGTTCCAGATGCGCGACAAGGCGCTCGCCGAGCTGAAGTCGGCCGGCGAGCTGGACCCGGAGGATCCCGAGATCCACTACCTCGCCGGCGTGATCTACCTGCGGCTGGGGCGGCTCGGCGAGGCGCGGCTGGAGTTCGCCGAGGCGCTCAAGCGCAGGCCGACCCACCCCGACGCGAAGTACAACCTGGCGCTGCTCGACGACATCGAGCGTCGCTACGGCAGCGAGCACTCGGGCGCCGGCGCGCAGTAGCTCAGGCGCCCGGTCGCCTCACCTCACGACGCCGGTCGAGCAATCAATCGCAGCGCAGCGCGATCGTCCAGCCCTCGTGGAGGTAGCTCTTGCGGATCGTGCCCGGCTCGCCGCACTTCTTGCCCCCGTCGGGGATGAGGCAGAGGTCGTGCGGGCCCGGCGTGGTGGAAAAGGCGGCGCGGGTGGCGCCCGGGACGTCGCCGATGGCGTGCCCGTCGAGGGTCACGTGGGTGCCGGTCGAGCAGCGCGTGTTGTCGATGTAGAAGAGGATGCCGGCGCGCGGCACCGGCGTGGTGTCGAGCGGCGTCTCGCCGCGGGCCGGCTTCGCGGGGTGCGCGGTGTCGGGCTGCGCGGGGAGCGTGGCGTTGTCGGGCGCTCCCGCGGCGGCGCCCGCACCGTCGGTGAGCGTGGCCCACGCCTCCTCCTTGATCGGCGTGGCGCCGGCGCGCGCGGCGAGGCGGTCGGAGCTGCATCCGGCGTAGCGCAGCTCCTCGGCGAGCTGCTCGTGGAAGGCGACCTTCATCTCGCGGTAGTCGGTGAGCAGCGCGCCGTACTGCGCCACCACCTTCTTCACCTTCCAGCGGTAGTCCGGCGTGAGGCCGACCGTCTCGCCGAGGCGGTCGTACTCCCGGATCTGCTCGTAGAAGCGGGTCAGCTCGCGGCCGGCGCGCAGGTAGTCCTCGCCGAGCGTGAGGGCGCGGGCGTAGGTGGGCGCCGCCGTCGCCTCGTTGCACCTGCGCGCCTTCTCCTTCGCGCCGGGCAGCGGCCGCAGGTCGGCGAGCATCGACTGCACGGCGCGCGCGAACTCGTCGTGCGTGCGCTGCATGGTGTCGTTCAGCGAGAGGAAGTGATCGACGATGCGGCGGTAGTCGGTGGTGTCGCCGAAGACGTCATCGACCTCCGCCTTCGGCTCGAGGCGGAAGCCGGCGTCGGGCGGTCCGGCCGGAGCCGCGGTGGCCGTCGCCGCGACGAGCGCAAGGAAGGGACACAGACGGGCGACCATTTCGGCGTCAGTATGGACCCCGTCGCACGGGGAGCAAGATTTCCCCGGACGGGATCCGGGGCCTCGGCGATCCGCGCTGATGGGCCGGGTCGGAGGGGACAAACGCGATCCCCTCGATTACATTCCCCGCGTGCCTGACACGTCCTCCATGCCGGTGATGGTGTTCACGACGCCCCGCAAGCTCCCCGACGTCGATTCGCTGAGCGGGCGGGTCGCGGTCGTGGACATCGCCTTCACCGCCGACGGCATGGGCACGCCGTTCGAGGAGATGACCGGGCCCTTCATCGCGCGGCTCGGCAGCCGGCTGGCGGCGTGGGTGGACCACCACGACCACGAGCGGCACCGCGACTTCGCCGCCGATCCACGCTTTGTCCTCTCGACCAAGGCGCAGCACGGCGCCTGCCCGGAGATGGTGACGCCGGCGGTGGTGGCGGCGGCCGGGCCGGTCGACACCATCGTCGCCCACAACGACCTCGACGGGCTCTACGCGGCCGCGAAGTGGATCCTCGGCGGCGAGGAGCCGTACCCGGGCGCCGACGACGACGCGCGCGCCGTCGACACCCGTCTCGGGGCGCCGGGCCCGACGGGCGAGCTGATCGACAAGGCGCTCCGCGCGCGCTTCCGCGACGAGCCGCTCAAGCACCGCGTGGTGCGGTTCCTCGTCGGTGGGTTGCGCGACAAGGAGCACCGCGCGGTGATCCGCGAGGCGGCCGCGCAGTTCGATCGGATGGCCGACGAGGCGCGCCGCCTGGCCGGCTTCTACGAGCGGCGCGGGCGGGCGGTGTACGTGGACGCGCAGCGTCTCGCCAGGTGCCCGTACGACAAGACGCTGCTGCTGCTCGAAGGGCAGGGGCAGGCCGAGGTGGCGATCGTGCGCGACAGCGGCACCATCGCCGCGGCGGCGGCCTTCGATTCGGGGATCGACTTCATTCGGCTGCTCGGCCTGGGCGGCGGCATGCCGACGCGCGTCTCGCTCAAGGAGGCGCGCCTCGCCGAGCTGCTGGGCAAGCTGAACGAGTAGGCTCCTACGGGCAGGTCCGCGACGACGACGGCCGCGCCTCGCCTCCCGCTCCCGCTCCCGCCGCGCTCCGCACTTGCGGGTCCGCCTCGCGCCGCTCCTCCTCGCGCCACTCGGCGCGGATGCGCGTCGCGACGAACAGGAACGGGAAGCTCACGAACAGCCCGGCGATGCCGAGGAGGTGCTCCCAGCCGATCAGGCTGGCGATGAGGATCAGGCCCGGCAGCCGCACGTGGCGCGCGGTGAGGCGCGGGTTGAGATAGTAGGACTCGATCTTGTGCAGCACGAACGTCACGACGACGAACACGCCCACGCCGAGGAAGCCGTGGGCGTGGTAGGCGAGCACGGTGAGGATCGCCCCCGAGACGAGGTTGCCGACGACGGGCACCAGGCTCGAGGCGAAGATCAGCAGGGCGAGGGCGCCCACGTGCGGCATCCCGAGCAGGAACAGGATGGGCAGCGTGAAGACGGCGTTGAAGGCGGCCACGATGAGCTGCAGCTGGATGGTGAGCGCCACCGCGTCGGCGACGTGGTTGCCCCAGCGCAGCAGCGTGCCGAGCAGCGAGCCCTGGTCGATCGTCTCCCACCACTCGCCGAGCTCGTCGCGCTCGAGGTGGTAGACGATGGCGAGGATGAGGCCGATCACCGCGTGCAGGAGCAGGTGGCCGAAGGCGGTGACGTAGGTGACGGCGGAGGTGGCGTAGTGCTTGGCCGTCTCGAGGTACTTGTCGGTGTCCTGGAGGTGCGCGCGGAGCTGCTGGTACAGCGGCGCCTGCTGGATGAGCGCGATCCGATCGGGCAGCGTCTGGCGGAGCTGCACCACCGCCTGGATCCCGCGGCCCACGCCGAGCGCGATCCCGACGCCGATCGCGCCCAGGAGCAGCGCCAGCACCCCGAGGAGCGCCACCTTGCGCGGCACGCGCAGGCGCGCCGTGATCTGGTCGGTGGAGAAGCCGAGCGCGCGCTCGAACGCGAGGAAGAACACCAGCAGCGGCGCCAGCTGGCGGAAGATCACGATCAGCGCCACGAAGGCGGCCACGGCCATGAGGCGGCGGACGGTCCGGGTGCGCAGGAACCGGGCGACGGGGTCCATCGCGGCAGACAATACACGCCGGCCGTGGCGGGCGCACCGGCCGCGGTTGCGCCGTCGCCGCCGCGGTACTAGCGTGCGCTGATGCTCCCGAGGCGTGACGCGACCACCGACGGGCGGGCGGCGTGATCCCGCGCTGGTTCGTCTACCTCAACGGCTTCGCGATGCTGATCCTCGGCGTCGCCCAGCTCGCCACGCGGCCGCACCGTCGCGGCGACTCCTTCTATAAGCGCTTCGTGAACTTCGGCACGGTGTGGGCCTGCCTGTGCTGCACCGTCGGAGTGGCGCTGCTCGCGTGGGGGCTCGGCTGGTTGCAGATGCCCGACGGACCCCCGCCCGCCCCGCCGAAGCCGCGCTCGCCGTTCGCCGCGCCACGTTGACCTCGTTGGGGTAGCTTAGCGGCCCCATGCTGCGCCTCGTCGTCGATCCCGATCACCCCGAGCCGCGCAAGCTCGCCCAGGCCGTGCTGCAGCTCACCGCCGGCGGCGTCGTCGCCTACCCGACGGACACCGTCTACGCCCTCGGCTGCGAGCTCGACGCGCGCAAGGCGATCGAGCGCCTCTACCACCTGAAGGGGATGACCGCGAAGCAGCCGCTCGCGCTGCTCCTGCCCGACCTCGGCGAGGTGGCGCGCTACGGGGTGGTGAGCGACTCCGCCTACCGCCTCATGAAGCGCCTCGTGCCGGGACCCTACACCTTCATCCTGGAGGCGACGCGAGAGGTGCCGCGCACGCTCCTCATCGAGCGCGACAAACGTCGCACCGTCGGCGTGCGCGTGCCCGACCACCCGGTGGCGCAGGCGCTGCTCCGCGCGCTCGGCCGCCCCATCCTCTCCACCAGCGCGGTCGGCGAGCCCGACGAGGAGGGTCACCGCGAGGGGCTCGGCGACCCGAACGAGGTGCGCGACCGCTACGGCCACGGAATCGACTGCCTGGTGGACGGCGGCTACACCGGCATCGACGTCTCGACGGTGCTCTCGCTGGTGCGCGACGAGGTGGAGGTGCTCCGGGAGGGGAAGGGGCCCGTCGACGTGCTGTAGACCGCCGAATGCGGGTAGTGGTCAAATTTGACCAGCGTTCGTGGCCGTGAACTGTGGCCGTAGCCGTGGCCGATCCTCCGTCGGAAAAGCCGGCTACGTCCACGTCCACGTCCACGTCCACGTTCTCAAGCAAACTTGACCACGACGCGAATGCGTTGACCGTTGCGCTCCGGGCGGCGACCATGCTACTCGGCCGGTTTCCGACGGGCGAGGAGCAGGAGCAGAACATGTTTCAGCGGGGTTCGCTGGCGGCAGCAGCGGTGGTGCTCTTGGCGGCGGGCTGCTCGCCCGATTTCGACACCACCCGCGACGCGGGGGTGCGCGGGAGCTTCGGCGAGACGATGTACCGCGAGGCCTGCGAGCGCGTCGCCTGGACCTCGCAGCTCGACGACCAGCAGAAGGGGCTCCGCGCCACCGTCGACGTGACGGGCGACGAGTACCGCCCGGTGTGCGTGGACGACGCGCCGCCGCCCGCCGACGCGCCGCAGCGGCTGGTGGCGCTCACCGGACAGCGCGCGCTCCTGGTGGCGGCGATCGACCGCATCCTGCCCCCCGACTTCCTCGACCCGCTCGAGCAATTCCTGGAGTCCATCGTCGGGCTCAGCGACGACGGAACGATGGAGGACATCATCGGCAAGATGGCCGCGCTCGTCGACACCCTGAAGAGCGACGACGCCTTCACCGGCGCGCTCGCCCACGTCTCGGGGCGCTCGGGCTACCGCCCGGCCGAGACCTCGAACCTCGTGCAGGCGGTGGTGGACTACCCGGCGCTCGACGACTTCCTCTCGAAGAGCACGTCGGTGTTCCTCGACGACATGGACCAGCCGACGCCCGAGTTCGCCACGCTCCTCGACGCGGTGTCGCACGAGCTGCGGGGCGCCACCGCCCTTCCGCAGCCCGCCTCGCAGACGCGCACGCTCCGCCTCGCCCTCGACCTCTTCTTCAGCGAGTCGGACGACTTCGCGACGGGGCGGCCGCTGCTCCTGACGAGGCGCGACTGGCGCGGCGTGGCGCAGGTGGTGCCCGCGCAGGACGGCTCGCTGCCGGCGCCCTTCGTCGACAACAACGGCGACGGCCTGCCCGACATCGACGATCACGGCCGCTTCGTCGGCGCGGACGCGCGGCCGCTCGCCATCGGCACGCCCTTCCCGGTGGGCGCCGGCGACAACGCGAAGCGCGACGCGCAGGGCCGCCTCCTCGACGGCGACGGCCAGCCTCTGCTCGACTACGTGGACCTCGACCGGACGTTCTTCGCCGCCGCGCAGCGCGAGCTGCCGCCGCTGCTCGATCCGGCCAAGGACAACGCGCTCGGCCTGCTGTGGGGCGCGGGCGCGCTGCTCGGCCCGCGGGTCAAGAAGAGCAAGACGTATCCGAATCCGACGGGCGGGCAGCTGTCGCTGTCGTGGAACGGCTTCGACACGTCGAAGAGCGCGCTGCTCGATCTCCTCCACGCGTTCCTCCAGATCCTCGGTGACCCGAACGCGCAGGACCTGCTCCTGGCGACGAAGACGCTGCTCACGCAGCACGAGGATCCGGCGACCCGCCTCGTCGCCGCGATGTTCGACGCCAACGACCGCGGCAAGCAGCACGCCGAGGCGGTGATCTCGCCGCAGTCCGATCTCTACGACGACCTGATGCCGGTGATCGTCCGCGTGCTCAAGGCCGACCCGCGCAGCCGGAACGGGCAGCCCTACACGCTGGCCGAGGACCTGATGGACGCGCTCGAGGATCCGCACGTCAAGGGGCTCGGGCCGATGTTCCAGCGGCTGCTCGTCGACAAGGACCGCTTCGCGCTCGACCAGAACACCCTCCAGTTCGTCGGGCAGTTCGGCACGCCGGTCGACTACAACCAGCCCGACAGCGACTGGAACCGCTCGGTGATGCAGCGGCTCTTGCACCTCATCAACGACGCCAACGGCGCCCAGTTCTGCAACAAGGACGGCGCCTCCGTCTACAACATCCCGTTCATCCAATTCAAGCAGTGCGAGATGTTCGAGATCGACGACCTCGGGCTGTTCTTCGCGCTCACCATCGCCGACCGGTCGATCGTCGACGACCCGAGCCGGCCCGAGACGCGCAACATGGCCTCGTTCCGCGAGCACATCACCAGCTCGACGATGCACTCGCTCATGTCCGACGACTCGACGGGCGACACGATGATCCAGGCACTCACGGGGATCGACGACACGCGCACGCAGTCGGTCGACGGGCGGCCGCTGGGCGACGGCTTCACGCGCTTCCCGACGCCCGAGGCGGCGGCGCGCTCGCTGTTCCTCGACCCCGAGCACGAGGCGACCTTCATGAAAGACTCGACCGATCCGGTGCCGTGCATCGACGGCGATCTCTTCATCGACGTGCACAACGACACGCTCTTCGCGTGGGAGGCGACGCTCGCCGGCAACCCCTCGGGCGACGCGCAGGACACCTTCTACGACGCGATTCGCCCGGTGCTCAACGCCTTCGCGCGACACGACGAGTGCGCCGCGTGGGACCAGCAGGGCAACTGCACGCAGAAGCGGAACGCGGCGAAGATCTTCCTCGACCTCGTCTCGGTCCTGCACCGCCACTGGGACTCGCCGAAGTCGATGTACTTCGGGCATGCGTACCAGCACACGGACCCCAACGCCTCGCGCTACTCGACGGGCGACGGCGCGGTCAGCTACGAGCGGCTGGTGGGCGAGGTGCTCGGGCAGAGCGACCTGGTGCCGGCGCTGATCGGGCTTTCGCCGACGCTGCGCACGATGACCGTCGACGGGACGCCGGGCGGACGGCCGGCGCGCCCGATCCTGATCTCGGCGGCGGTGAACATCTTCGATCCCGATTCGCAGCCGGCGAGCCTCACCAACCGCGACGGCAGCACGACGACCGTGAAGTCCGACGGCACGAACCCGGGGCCGCGCGTCACGCCGTACTACCTGCTCGCCGACGCCTACGCGGCCCGGCGCAAGGCGCTCGACATGACGCAGCCCCCCGAGCAGGCGGGCGCGTGGAAGCGCGCCACCTCGGCGCTGGTCGATCAGGCGCTCACCGTCGAGACGCTGCCCGACGGCACGCACCAGATGAAGAACCGGCGCATGCACGCGATGACGATGACGCTGATCGACTACCTGCGCGGGCGGCTCGCCGCGCACGCGGGGATGGGCGATCTCGACGACTGGGTGCGCCACCAGCTCGACCAGGATCTCGGCGACTCGCTCGGCAACCCGGTGGTGGCGGCGCTGGTGGACCTCACGACGAAGCTGGAGCAGAACGACGACGCGCGGAACGCGCTCTACGGGCTGCTCGACTACCTCGTCGCGCCCGGGCAGGACTCGCCCTCGTTCCGCACCGCGGTCACCGCGCTCGCCGACATGGCGCAGCTGTTCCTCGACGACGTGGACCTGGTGCCGATCGCGCACTCGACTGGCGCGTCGATCGCCCCCGACAACGGCGTGGTGGCGGCGACGCTGCGGATGATCCGGCGCGCGCGCAAGCTCGATCCGAACTGCCCGAAGCAGGGCGCGACCGGCGCCTGCACGCTCACCACGTTGCTGCGCAACCTGTTCCAGACGGTGCCGCACGGAAGCCCCCCGGCGAGCGATCTGTCCGACGGGGTGGCCGAGGTGGACCGCGCGCAGCCGGGTTCGGGCGGCGACTACGCGGGCGCCGACTACCGCGCCGTGCTCGAGCAGGTGCAGGAGTTCCTCACCGATGAGGAGCGCGGCTTCCTGCGCTTCGTCGCCATCGTCAAGAACCGGCGCGATCCCGCGCAGCACTAGAGCGAGACCTCCGACCATGCGCAGACTCCTTGTCGTCGCCGCCGTGCTCGGCGCGCTCGCCCCGGAACAAGCGCGCGCGGGCGGCATGTTCCTCCCCGCGCAGGGCGCCCGCCCCCTCGGCCGCGCCGGGTCGTTCGTCGCCGGCGCCGACGATCTCGAGGCGCTCATCTACAACCCGGCCGGCCTCGCCGGCACCGGCCACGCGTCGGCGCTGATCGACGCGGGGCTGGTGTTCCAGCGCGTCGACTACACCCACGTCGACTACATGGGGAACACCCAGCCGACGGTGCACGACAACAACGGCCTGCTGCCGCTGCCCTTCGTCGGCGTGTCGTGGCGGCCCGAGGCGCTCGGCAACCGCGTCACCTTCGCGCTGGGCGCGTGGGCGCCGTACACCGGACTGCCCAGCTATCCCAGCGACGGGGCTCAGCGCTACTCGCTCATCTCGCTCGGCGGCACCGTGGCGCTCGCCGCCGAGCTGGCGGTGGCGATCCGGGTGACGCCCGAGTTCTACATCGGCGCCGGCTTCCAGAACCTCTACTTCTCCATCAACAACGAGATCGCGCTGTCGGGCTGCACGCAGCTCCAGTGCGCCCCCGAGGACCGCAACTTCGACGCGCTGACGCAGGCGAAGGCCTCGGCGCCGTTCAACCCGTCGGGCAACCTCGGGCTGCTCTACGTGCACCCGAAGTTCCGCGTCGGCGCCTCGGCGCAGCTGCCCTACTGGATGCACGCGCAGGGGACGATCCGCACGCGGCTGCCGCCGGACCCGCAGTTCGACGGCGCGGTGCTGGTGGGCGACCAGGTGAACGTGGATCTCACGCTGCCCGCGATCGTGCGCGCGGGGATCGAGGCGCGGCCGACCAAGGAGCTGCGGATCGAGCTGGGCTTCGACTACGAGACGTGGAGCCAGCAGGACAAGATCACCTTCACGCCGGTGAACGTGTACCTCGATCACGTCGTCGGGATCGGGCACTACGACCTGCGGCAGATGTCGATCGACCGCGAGATGCAGGACGTCTGGTCGCTCCACCTCGGCGGCGAGTACGACGTGCTGCCCAAGCGGCTGACGGTCCGCGCGGGCTACCGGTTCGAGTCGTCGTCGATGCCCGACAAGACGCTGACGGTGCTGACGCCCGACGGCGACAAGCACATGATCACGGCGGGCCTCGGCCTGCGGCTCGGCCGCTATCGGCTCGACGTCGGGTACGCGCACGTCTTCCAACCCGACCGGACCGTGACGACGAGCGCCTCGCTGCAGCTCAACCCGATCTACCCGAACACCGCGGTCCCCGTCGGCAACGGCACCTACGCCGTGGCGACGGACATCGTCTCCGCCGGCGTCGAAGCGCGGTTCTAGGAGGATCCCGAGTCAGCCGGCGAGCAGGAGGACGAGGGCCTTCAGGACGGTCGGCCGGCGTGGCCGAGCACGTCCCGCGCGTCAACCGGCGCCGAGCGGCTCGATGGTGACGGCGAGGGCGTGGCTCACCGCCACGAGGTGGCGCTCGGCCACCTCCTGCCACGGCGGGCCGGGGCTGCCGGGCGAATCGGCCACCAGCACGACCGCGCGCAGGTGCTCGTGATCGACCGGTCGCACGCGCGCGCCGCGGCCGCTCTCGGCGACGGGGCCGGACCGCTCTCGACACACCGGGCAGTCGCGGATCCCCTGCAGCCGGCGGAGGTGCATCGGAGCGCCCCGCCGCACCGCGAGCAGGATGCGGCCGTTGGTGACCGCGAGGTCCAGCTCGGGCGGGGTGGCGCCGGCCGCCGCGCACAGCCTCTCGATCGCGGCGATCATCCGGGCGATCGCGCGCCCTGCCTCGGTGGTGGTGATCAGCGGATCGTCGAGCTTGCCGAGCGCGTGCAGCTCGGCGAGGAAGCGGTGGAAAAGGTGCTCGGAGTCGGTCTCGCCGCGCAGGTTGCGGCGGAGGTAGTCCGGCACCTCCTCGAGCAGCCCAGGGCGGATCCGTTCGAATCCGTCCACGGTGCCATGGTGCGCGAACAGCCAGGAGCGGAAGCGGAAGGGCGGAGTGTTTTCGTCCTTCGGCGCCCCGACGGTGCCGCGCCGGACGTGGCCAATCAGCGCGTCGGTGCGCACCTCGGAGGCCACCTCGTAGAAGTCCACCGGTGCGGCCGGCGGCTTGGGTTTCCGGCGCAGGAGAACCTCGCCGCCCTGGTAGAAGCCGACACCCCAGCTGTCCGCGCCGACGGCGTCGTCGACCAGCAGCGCCCGCCCGGGATGGAGCGCGCACTGGACCCGCTCGGGGTCGTTGCCCAGGTAGGCCAAGAGTCGGCTCACTCATCCTCCTTGCGCTCCCGCGTCGCGGGGCGCGTGCGATCGAGCACCATCGATCCGAGCGGTTCAGGGGCCGGCGGCGCGGCGTCGCTCGAACGCAGCCCTCGATCAAGCAAAAAACGCCGGCGTCCATCCGTGCGGCGCGACGGCGGATACACTTCCGTTACCGGTTGATCATAGCTTGGCGCTCCTCGGGGTGCAACCGACGGGGGCGGTCTCGACGATGGACGTTCCCAGGCCGCACACCCGTTTCGGGCTCGCGCGGAGGATGTCAACCCGCCCGGACCGTCCCCACCTGTCGCCCCACGATTACGGTTGACAAGGAAGAGTAAGCCTGCTAGCGTTCGAGGCTCTAACCCGCTGCAACCATTGGGACAAGTGGTCAACGAGTGGTTCGATGGAACGGAGCGCTGGCGGCGCTGGTAGCAGTGATGGCGTCCGTCGCGGGATGCGGCGCGGCGCAGCACGTCGATCCGGCGGCGTCAGAAAAAGTGTATCAGCTGGGCGCGCAGCTGTTCCAACAGGGACAGCTGCGACCGGCGATCGAGGAGCTTCTGAAGGCGACGAAGCTCAATCCGGAGAACGCGGACGCGTTCTACCTCCTCGCGGTGATCTCGCTTCAGGAGGCGAGCGAGGCCGAGGACATGATGCAGGCGGAGGCCTGCCTGCAGGGGCAGGATCTCCAGCTGATGAAGCAGGAGACGGAGGAGCACTTCAAGGAGGCGGAGGAGCGCTTCACGAGGGCGCTGCGGCTTCGGGCGGACTTCTCGGATGCGCAGAACGGCCTGGCGGTGGTGGCGCTCCACTTCCAGCGATGGGACCAGGCAGTGGAGTGGTCGGTGAGGGCGCTGTCGAGTCCGCTGTACCAGTCGCCGTGGATGGCGCAGGGAAACCTCGGGCTGGCCTACCTGAACAAGCGGGACTTCCCGCGGGCGGCGAAGGAGCTGCGGGAGGCGGTCTTCGCGAACCCCCAGTTCTGCGTCGGGAGGTACCGGCTGGCGAAGGTCTACTACGAGATCGGGAACCTCGACGGAGCGGCCGAGGAGCTGGAGAAGGTGGCGGCGGACCCGAAGTGCGGGATCCAGGAGGCGTGGCATCTGCTCGGGCTGGTGTCGCTCAAGCGGGGCGACCGGCCGCGGGCGCAGGTCGCGTTTCAGACGTGTGTGGCGCTGCGGCCGCGGAGCTGTATAGCGAAGGAATGCCGGATCGCGACGCCATAGCCGGCGACGGCATCGTCGTCGAGGAGCGCCCCGGGGAGACCTCGGGCGCCTGGCTGCGCCGCGAGCGCGAGGCGCGCGGCATCGCGCTCGAGGAGGTGTCGGCGAAGACCCGCATCAAGCTCGAGTTCCTCCGCGACCTCGAGTGCGGCGAGCTGGATCGCCTCCCGGCGCGGGTGTTCGTCGGCGGCTTCGCGCGCGCGATGGCGCAGGCGATCGGCGCCGACGCCGACGAGGCCTCGCGGCGGCTGGGCGCGGACTACCACGCGCGGTCGCACATGGCGGAGATCCCGGCCGGCATGCTCGCCGAGAGCGCGGCCGACCGGCGCCGCCGCTTCGGCGTGGTGCTCGTGGTGGTGGTGATCCTGATCGCCGCCACGCTCACGCTGTCGCTGCTCCTGCGGCGCGCGCACCCGTCGGAGGGCGGCCTGTCGCAGCGCACGCCGGCGATGCTCGTCGGGGATCGCACCCCGCCAGCGTAGCCGGCGTTCAGATCCGCGTCGGTCCGACCCACGGCGCGACGTTCCACAGCCGCGCCAGCTGCCCCGTCACCACCACCATCACCATCCGCTCGCCCAGCTCGTCGATCGCGATGTCGAGCGGCTTGCCGTCGCAGCTCAGGCGCCACATCGGCGCGCCGTCCTTCCACAGCGCATCCACGCGCAGCCGGAAGCGGTCCACCGACGGCGCCACGCCGACGTGGCCGGAGGCCTCGATGAGGAAGGCGGAGGTCTGCGAGCCGGACATCTCGCGCAGCGACGCGATGATCTCGTTCGGCGCGCGCTTGATCTGGATGTTGAAGTCGCCCCGCACGTTCGTGTCGCGCGTGGTGACCGCCGCCGACTCGGTGTACTGGACCGGCCGGGGCACGGGCGCGGCGCTGTTGAAGCGCATCACGCCCTCGCGCACCTGCCGCGCGAGCGTCAGGAAGCGGTCGGGCAGCTCGACGGCGAGCCGCTTTCCGCCCTCGGCCCACTCCTCACGCGCGCGCTCGCGCTTGCGGAGGGCCTCGACTTCGAGCTGCGCCAGCTCTTCGAGGGTCTGCTTCTCGGCCATGATCTCCTCGCGTTCCCTGACGGCGCGCCATCCTACCACCGCCGCCGCGCCTGCGATAAGCTATTCGCCCCCATGAGCACCGTCGTCAGCGACGCGATCGTCGTGCGCTCGGTGGACTACGGCGAGGCGGATCGCGTGGTCACGCTGATCACCCGCGCCACGGGGAAGGTCTCGGCGCTCGCGCGCGGGGCGCGGCGCAGCCGCAAGCGCTTCGGCGGCGCGCTCGAGCTGTTCGGCGTCGGCGTGGCGACGCTCGCCCCGCGGCGCGGCGAGCTGTGGCGGCTCGACGGGCTGGAGTCCCGGCGCGGCTTCCCGCGGCTCGGGCTCGACGTGGCGCGCGTCGCCCACGGCGCCTACCTGTGCGAGCTGTGCCGCGAGCTCTCCCCGCCCCACCAGTGCGAAGAGCTGGTCTACCTCCTCCTCGAGGAGGGGCTCTCGATCCTCGACGCGGCGGCGCAGCCCTCGGCGGCGCTGCTGCGGGTCTTCGAGCTCACGCTCCTCGGGGCGCTCGGCCTCGGGCCGTCGTTCGACCGCTGCGTCGGCTGCGGCTCGCCGGGCGGGCAGGGCGATCACGTCGACGCGCGGCGGGGCGGGCTGCTCTGCGCCGCGT
>JAJXSP010000027.1 GCA_021784515.1 Myxococcales bacterium
CAGCGCCGCCCGTGCCGCCGCCACGCCCCGGCCCCCGAGCGACGAGAGCGCCTCGGCGAGCGCGTCGCCGCCCGGTGCCCCGTCGACGATCGCGCGCGCCAGCGACGCCGCCGCGTCCGGCCCGTCGAGGTCGGTGAAGATCGCCGCCTCCGCGATCCCGGTGTCGCCGCGGCCATCGGGCGCCGCCTCGTCGATCACGATCGACACGCACTCGGCCGCCACCGGCGCGGGCAGCGGCACCCACGCGCTCTCCGACGGCGGCAGCGCCACGCGGAAGCGCTCGCCGCCGACCAGCAGCACGACCCGCTTGAGGCCCGGCTCCGTCGTCGACGCGCGCGTCAGGCGGAGCCCCACCACGCGCCGCCCCGGAGCGCGCGAGCGCGCGGTGACGAACGCGCCGCGGCTTGCGCCGGACCGCCCCTCGATCCACGTCGTGTCGGCGCGCCCGTCCTCCAGCTCGCGCGGCGCCCCGAGGCGGTCGGCGCGCCCCTCGTCGCCCTTCATCGTCGAGGCGGCCACGAACCGGAACATCCCGAGCGGACGCCCGCGCGCGCCCGCCGGCGGCGTCGGCGAGGCGGCGAGCGGCGCCCCGTCGGGGGGCGCGATCGTCACGCCGCGGAAGCGCCCCTGGCGCGGGTCGTAGAGCGCCGGGAAGAGCACGTCGTCCCCGTCGCAGCGGGCGACGCCCGGCGAGGTCTGGTAGCGCAGCACGCCCGCGCCGTCGACGCGCAGCCGCTCGGCCCGCTCGCCGTCGCCCTGCGGCCCCGTCATGCCCGCGTAGACCGGCACGACGCGTTCTCCGTCGAAGCGCCCCACCAGCTCGACCGCGCCGGCACCACGCGGGAGGCGCGCGTGGAGGTAGAGGTCGCGCTCGGCGTGGACGACATCGATCTCGGGCAGGTGCCCAAGCGGCGCCGGTGCGCGCAGCGTCCCGAGCAGCCGGCCGTCGGCGGCGGTGAAGGCGAGGCCGTCGGCTCCGTCGAGCGCGACGCGGATCGTCCGGCCGTCGACGGTGATCTCGCTCGCGGCCGGGGCGGCGCCGAGGCAGGCGGCGGTGAGGAGGAGGAGGGCAGGGCGCATCGCCCGCATCTATAGCAGCCGCGGGAACGGGAACGGGAACGGGAACGGGAACGGGAACGGGAACGGGAACGGGAACGGGAACGGCGAACGGGAACAACGGGAACGCGGTGCGAGGTGAGCTAGACTGCCGACCCCGCATGCGCGCCTCCGACTTCGACTTCTTGCTGCCCGACGCCCAGATCGCGCAGGCGCCGGCCCCCGAGCGCGACGAGGCGCGGCTCTACGTCCTCCCGCGCGCGGGAGGCGCCGCGTCGCATGCGCGGGTGGCCGATCTCCCGTCGCTGCTGCCGGCGGGGGCGCTGCTCGTGGTGAACGACACGCGGGTGTTCCCGGCGCGGCTGCGCGGGCGGAAGGTGAGCGGCGGGCGGGTCGAGCTGCTGCTGCTGCGACGGGAGTCCGGCTCCGCCGACGGCCCGCTGTGCGAGGAGTGGAGCTGCCTGGGCGGCTCGTCGAAGGGGCTGCGCGTGGGGCAGGCGGTGCTGCTCGACGGCGCGGACGCTCCGGCCGCCGAGGTGATCGAGGTGCGGGGCGCCGAGGTGGTGGTGCGCTTCGCCTCGCCGCGCGCCGAGCGCGAGGGGATGATCACCGTCGCCGAGCGCCTCGGCGAGGTGCCGCTGCCGCCGTACATCGCGCGCCCCGCGCCGGCGGGGGATCCTGTCGGCAAAGGGAGCGACGGCGACGATCGCGCGCGCTACCAGACCGTCTACGCCCGCGTCGCGGGCTCGGCGGCGGCGCCCACCGCGGGGCTCCACTTCACGCCGCGCCTCCTCGCCGCGCTGGAGGCCCGCGGCGTCCAGCGCGCCGCGGTCACCCTGCACGTCGGGCTGGGCACCTTCGCCCCGCTCCGCAGCGACGATCTCTCGACGGTGACCGAGCTGCACGCCGAGCGCTTCACCGTGCCGGCGGCGACGGCGCGGGCGATCGCGGAGGCGCGGGCGCAATCCCGCCCGGTGATCGCCGTCGGCACCACTACCGCGCGCACCCTCGAGTCCGCGTGCGACGAGGCCGGCGCGGTGACGGCGTGCGAGGGCGAGACCCGGATCTTCATCCGCCCCGGCCACCGCTTCCGCGCGGTGGACGGCCTGCTCACCAACTTCCACCTGCCGCGCTCGACGCTGCTGATGCTGGTGTCGGCCTTCGCCGGACGCGAGCGCGTGCTCGAGGCCTACCGCGACGCCGTGGCGCGAGGCTACCGCTTCTTCTCCTACGGCGACGCGATGCTGATCGCCTGAGGCTCGATGCAACCGACCGCGACCGCTCCCGATCCCGTGTCCCCCGCAAGGCCCTTCACCGTCGAGCGCACCGACGGCCGCGCCCGCGCCGGCCGGCTGCGCCTCCCCCATGGCGAGGTCGAGACGCCCATCTTCATGCCGGTCGGCACCGCCGGCACGGTGAAGGCGGTGCTGCCCGTCGAGCTGGAAACGCTCGGCGCGCGCATCGTCCTCGGCAACACCTACCACCTGTGGCTTCGCCCCGGCCTCGACGTGATCGGGGCCCACGGCGGGCTGCACCGCTTCATGCGCTGGGAGCGCCCGATCCTCACCGACTCGGGCGGCTACCAGGTGTTCAGCCTTCGGGCGATCTCGAAGATCTCCGACGAGGGCGTCGACTTCCGCTCGCACATCGACGGCGCGCCGCTCCACCTCACGCCCGAGGTGTCGATGGCGATCCAGGCGGCGCTCGGCTCCGACGTGGCGATGGCCTTCGACCACTGTCCGCCGGCCGACGCCCCGCGCGCGCTGATCGAAGAGGCGATGGCGCGCACCACGCGGTGGGCCCGTCGTTGCGTCGAGGCGCCGCGCTCGACGGTGAATCCGGGCCAGCTGCGGTTCGGCATCGTGCAGGGCGGCACGCACGTCGACCTGCGGCGCCGCCACATCGAGGAGATCGGCGGCCTCGGCTTCGACGGCTTCGCGCTCGGCGGGCTCGCCGTCGGCGAGACGCCCGAGGAGACGTGGCGCGTCCTCGACGCGGTGGCCGACGAAATGCCGCGCGACCGCGCGCGCTACCTGATGGGCGTGGGAACGCCGCGCGACCTCGTCGAGGCGATCGGCAGCGGCATCGACATGTTCGACTGCGTGATGCCGACGCGCAACGCGCGCAACGGCCAGCTCTTCACGCGCCGCGGCCGCGTCGTGATCGGCAACGCGCGCCACAAGACCGACGCCGCGCCGATCGACCCCGACTGCACTTGCGCCACCTGCGCCGGCGGCTTCACGCGCGCCTACCTCGCCCACCTGTTCCGCGCCGGCGAGATCCTCTACAGCCGCCTCGCCTCGGTGCACAACCTGCACTTCTACCTGGACCTGGTGCGGCGCGCGCGGCGGGCGATCCTCGACGGGAACTACGCCGATTTCGCCCGCCGGGAGCGTGAGGCGGCCAGCGAGGCCGGGGAGGGTTGAAGCGCGCCCGGTTTCGTGGGAAGAACAGGCATGGCCCTGCTCTCCGTCCGTGCCCTGCTCGCTCCGGCGGCGCTCGCGCTCGCGGCCTGCAGCTTCGGGCCGGCCGTCGGCCCCGAGCCGGCGTACCGCCACGTCAAGCTCGTCGGCCGCGTGCCGCCGCCGAAGCGCTACGAGTACGTCGGGAAGGTGTGGGGCGTGGCGCCGCGCGAGGGGTTCGTCGAGGCGGCCCACGACGCGCGGGTCGACATCAAGACGAAGGCGGTGAAGCTCGGCGCCGACGTCGTGAAGATCGACCGGGTGCGCCTCCCGTCGGACCGGCCCCGCTCCGCCGATCCGGTGGTCATGCTGGTCGGCCGCGCCTACCGCCCGAAGCAGGCCGGCCCGGCGATGGCGGCCGCGACGTCCCCCACCGCTTACCGGTAGCCCCGCCTCCCGCTCGATCCGCCTCCGACCCGCCCCCGCCGAATCGAGTCTGGGAAACACCGGCCCCCGGCACGGGCATCGGCGGTCGGCCCTCTTCTTTCATTGACGCTCCGTGGAGGCTCTGATACACCACCACGGTTTTCCGACCCGGAAGACAGGAGGAGACGTGCTCGCAACGCCTCAGATTCTTTACGCGGTTCTCGCCGACGCACCCGTCGGCGCACCGCCGCCGGCGGCGCCACCGCCCGCTGCACCGTCGGGCGCGCCTGCTCCCGGCGCCACCGCGCAGCACTCACAGCCGGCGGCCGGTTGCGGTGGCGGGGGAGGCGCGTT
Organism: Myxococcales bacterium; assembly: GCA_021784515.1. Lineage (GTDB taxonomy): Bacteria > Myxococcota_A > Polyangia > Palsa-1104 > SHYY01 > SHYY01. The sequence continues at coordinate 4,239 of JAJXSP010000027.1, forward strand.
CGGCTTCGCCCCGTTCATCCTGATCTTCGTCGTCTTCTACTTCATGCTCCTGCGCCCGCAGCAGAAGAAGCAGACGGAGCAGCAGAACTGGCTCAAGAACCTCAAGAAGGATGACGAGGTGGTCACCTCGGGCGGCGTGATCGGCCGCATCACCGGCCTCACCGATCAAGTGGTGACGCTCGAGGTGCAGGAGAAGGTCCGCCTGAAGGTGGTGCGGAGCTCCATCTCCGGCCCGGCGCCGTCGACGAAGCCGGCCTCGACCACCCCCCCCGCGTCGGCGAAGTAGACAGAAGCTTCGGCGCCGAGACCCCAGCGAGAACGAACCCATGGAACGCTCCTGGATCTACCGAGTCATCGCCTACCTGCTCATCTCCGTCACGGCGTTGGTCGTGCTCACGCCGTCGGTGGCCACCTGGTTTGGCAAGGACGACTCGCTGCCCGCCTGGTTCAAGAAGGACTTCTCGCGGAAGATCCTCCTCGGCCTCGACCTGCAGGGCGGCCTCCACATCGTCTACAAGGTCGACGTCGATCGCGCCGTCGGACACAAGGCCGACCGTCTCGCCACCGAGGTCGAGGAGAAGCTCCGCAAGGACAAGCACCTCACCAACGTCACCGTCGGGCGCAGCGGCAACGACGAGATCACCATCCAGTTCAAGGAGCCGGCCGACGCCAAGCGCCTCGACCTCGCCTTCCTGAAGCAGTTCCGCAAGGACCTGTTCGAGGACTCGCGCGACGCCGCCAAGGGCACCGTCGTGCTGAAGGTCGACCCCGACCAGATCGACGAGATGCGCGAGTACGCCGTCCGCCAGGGCGTCGAGACGATTCGCAACCGCGTCGACAAGCTCGCCGTCGCCGAGCCGACGATCATCCGCAAGGGCACCGACATCATCGTCGAGCTGCCCGGCCTCAAGCCCGAGGACTTCGAGCGCGTCAAGAGGCTCATCGGCCAGACCGCGCAGCTCGAGTTCAAGATCGACGACGACGGCTCGCAGTACATGAAGGGCCTCACCGGCTACGCCCAGCTGCCGCAGGTGCAAGCGAAGTTCCCCGGCCTCGACATCGGGAACGAGCAGTGGCAGCAGAAGGACAACGGGGCGATGCACTTCGACTCGTACCTGAAGGCGAAGGACAAGAAGGTGCTCGAGGCCTTCATCGCGTCGCTCGACGACGAGCACAAGGTTCCGGCCGATCACGAAATCGGCTACGAGCAGGTGGTCGAGCGCGATGACATGGGCAACGAGACGCCGGACAAGTACTGGCGCACCTACTACCTCCACCGCCGCGCCGAGCTGACCGGCGAGTACATCGCCGACAGCGACTGGAACGTCGATCCCCAGTCGCTGCGTCCCGAGGTGCTCCTCTCCTTCGATCGCAAGGGCGCCGACCTCTTCGAGAAGATCTCCGGCGACAACGTCGGCCGCAAGATGGCGATCATCCTCGACGACAAGATCACCTCGGCGCCGGTGCTCGAGTCGAAGATCGGCGGCGGCCACGCGCGCATCACGCTGGGCGGCAGCGGCTCGCAGGAGGGGATGCGGCAGGAGGCGATGGACCTCGTGGCCGTGCTGAAGACCGGCGCGCTCCCGGCGCCGCTCACCTGGAAGTCGGAGAACCAGGTCGGCCCGACGATGGGCCGCGACGCCGTCGAGAAGGCGAAGTTCTCGATGATCGTCGGCTCGCTGCTGGTCGTCTTCTTCATGCTCATCTACTACCGGGGCGCGGGCGTGATCGCCGACATCGCGATGGTGCTCAACATCGTCTTCCTGCTCGCGCTGCTGGCGATGATGCAGGCGACGCTGACGCTGCCGGGCATCGCGGGCGTCGTGCTCACCGTCGGTATGGCGGTGGACGCGAACATCATCATCTACGAACGCATTCGCGAGGAGCTGCGCGCCGGGAAGTCGCCGCGCGGCGCCGTCGAGGCCGGCTTCGGCCGCGCCTTCTGGACGGTGTTCGACGCCCACGTGACGAACCTCGTCGCGGGCATCGTGCTCTTCAGCTACGGCACCGGACCGATTCGCGGCTTCGCCGTCACCCTGATCGCGGGCATCATCTGCAACCTGTTCACGTCGGTGTGGGTGTCGCGCGCCATGTTCGACTTCGTCGTCGGCCGCCGCAAGGCCGCCACGCTGAGCATCTAAAGCCATGTCCACCAAATTCTTCGAACTGATCGATCAGGGGGGGACGTTCCCGTCCCCCCTCGCTCGGCAAAGCCGAGCAAGCCTCCCCCCACCGCGCGTTACTCACGCGGGGAGGATCTAGCCAATGTCAACCAGGTTTTTCGAACTGATCAAACCCGACCACAACATCGAGTTCATCGGGCGCCAGCGCTACTTCATCGGGATGTCGATCGTCCTCATCCTACTGTCGTGCGCGATGCTCCCCATCAACCACTACTGGCGCGGCGCGGCGCTGAACTACTCCACCGAGCTGCGCGGCGGCACCGAGATGAACGTCGAGTTCAGCAAGAACGTGGACTCGGCGTCGGTCCGTTCGGCGATGGCGAAGGGCGGCTTCAAGGACACCGAGGTCGTGCCCTTCACGGACAAGGATCGCCCCAACTCGTACATCCTGCGCTTCGGCGCGGTCTCGCCGGTGAACGAGGACGCGGCGGCGAAGCTCGAGGAGGCGCTGCGCGCCAAGGTCGGCGCCGACAATCTCAAGAAGTTCGAGTTCTCCGAGGGCGGCGACAAGTTCTACGTGCGCTTCGCCAAGCCCGTCTCGGCGGACGAGATGGCCGCGGTGCTCAAGTCCCAGGGGATCAACTACGACAGCATCAACAACTTCGGCCGCTCCGAGGACAACCAGCTCGAGGTGGTGCTGGTCGGGCTCACCTCCGAGGTGACGCGCGCGCTCGACGCGTCGCTCGGCCAGGGCGCGGTGAAGAGCATTCCGTCGGCGGACTCGGTCGGCGCCAAGGCGGGCAAGGAGCTGCGCGACGACGGCATCAAGTCGCTGCTCGCCGCGATCCTCTTCATCATGATCTACATCGCCGTGCGGTTCGATTTCCGCTACGGCCCGGGCACGGTCGTCGCGCTGCTCCACGACGCGTTCCTCGTCATGGGCGCCTTCGCGCTCACCTACAAGGAGTTCTCGCTGACCACGGTGGCGGCGATCCTGACCGTCATCGGCTACTCGATGAACGACACCATCGTCGTCTTCGATCGAATCCGCGAGAACGTCGCCAAGTACCGCGACAAGCGCATGGACCGCGTGGTGAACGCCTCGATCAACGAGACGCTTTCGCGCACCATCCTGACCTCGGCGACGGTGTTCTTCGTCACCCTGGCGATGAACATCTGGGGCACCGGCTCGATCCGCGAGTTCGCCTTCGCCATGAACGTCGGCGTCATCGTCGGCACCTACTCGTCGATCTTCATCGCCGCGCCGATCCTCATCTGGCTCAACGAGCGCTTCTACAGGGAGCAGCCCAGGGCAAAGCCGGCGGGCGGCTCGCGACTGCCGTCGAAGTAGTTCTCTCACTCCGCTTCGTGGGGCCCGTTTGGGCCCCTTTTTTTTTCGTTCCCGTTCTCTCGATCATTTCGCTCCCCCGCCTTGCTCTCGTCGCTGCGCTTCCTTGACTTTGCCCCTGTTCGTGGCGCACATGGCTGCATGGCCGTCGAGGCGCGAGGAGATCGCTCGACCTGGCGGGCGCCGGCGGGCGACCCGGAGCGCGCCCGCGATCTCGCCGCCGCGCTCGGCGTGCGGCCATTGACCGCGCAGCTCCTCATCAACCGGCGCATCGACGATCCGGAGCGCGCGCGCCGCTTCCTCGACCCGAAGCTCGGCGACCTCCGCCCCCCCGACGGTGGCGCGGCCGGGGCGGAGCGCGCGATGGCCGGCTTCGCGCGCGCCGCCGAGCGGATCGTGCGCGCGCTCGGCGCCGGCGAGACGGTGGGCGTGTTCGGCGACTACGACGTCGACGGGCTGACCACCTGCGCGCTGCTCACCCGCTTCCTGCTCGACTGCGGCGGGAGCGTGGTGCCGCGCGTGGCGCGCCGTGACGCGGGTTACGGGTTCGGGGTCGCGGACGCCGACGCCTTTGCCGAGGCCCGCTGCACGCTCGTCATCACCGGCGACTGCGGCACCTCCGACGTCGAGGCGATCGCCGCCGCGCGCGCCCGCGGCAGCGACGTCATCGTCGTGGACCACCACCAGGTCCCCGAGCGCGATCCCGGCGCCTTCGCCCTCCTCAACCCGCACCAGCCGGGCTGCGGCTTCCCGTTCAAGGGGCTCGCCTCCGTCGGCGTGGCGTTCTACCTCGCCGCGGCGGTGCGCACGCTGCTGCGGGTCGAGCGGCCCGGGCGCGATCTGCCCGACCCGCGCGATCTGCTCGACCTCGTGGCGCTCGGGACGGTCTGCGACATGGCGCCGCTCACCGACGAGAACCGCGTGCTGGTGTCGTCCGGGCTGCGCGCGCTCGCCCGCGCGCCGCGGCCCGGGCTGAAGGCGCTCGCCGAGGTGGGCGGGCTCGACCTCGGGCGCGTGCCGAGCGCCTTCGACGTCGGCTTCCGCCTCGGCCCGCGGCTGAACGCGCCCGGACGGCTCGGCGACGCGCGCCTCGGCCTCGACCTCCTGCTCGCCCCCGATGCGTCGCACGCGGTGGCGACCGCCTACGCGCTCGAGGAGGTGAACGCGAGGCGGCGCACGCTGACCGACGTCGTCCTGGCCGCGGCGCTCGCCCAGGTCGAGGCGCTGCCGTCGCTGCCGGCGGCGCTGGTGGTGGCCGGCGAGGGCTGGGCGCCGGGCGTGGTCGGCATCGTCGCGGCCAAGCTGGTGGAGCGCTTCGCGGTGCCGGCGGCGGTGATCGCGCTCGACGGGGCGCAGGGGCGGGGCTCGGTGCGCACCGTCGTCGGCGTCGATCTCTACCGCGCGCTGGCGGTCTGTGCGCCGCACCTCGTGCGGTGGGGCGGACACGCGGCGGCGGCCGGCCTCACGGTGGCCACCGACGAGCTGCCGCGCTTCTCGCGCGCCTTCGCCGGGGCGGTGGAGGAGCAGCGCGACGAGCGGTCGCCGCACGCGGGCGCGCTCGCCGTCGATGCGGAGGTCGATCTCGACCAGGTGGACGAGCGCCTCGCCGAGGAGCTGGCCCGACTCGGGCCGTTCGGCGTGGGCAACCCCGAGCCGCTCCTGACCGCGCGCGGGCTGGCGGTGGCGCGCACGCGCGTGGTCGGCGAGCGCCACCTCCAGATCACGCTGCGCGGCCGGCTCCGAGCCCGCGACGGCATCGCCTTCGGCCTCGCCGGGCGCGACCCCGGCGCCGGCGCGCGCGTGCGCGTGGCGTTCGTCCCCGAGGTGGACGTGTATCGGGGCGAGCGTCGCGTGCGGCTGCGCGTGCGCGACATCGCCGCCGACGAGGTGGAGCGGTGAAGAGCTCGCCCGGGCGCAGCGCGCAGCTCGTGCGGATCGCGATCATGATCGCCGCGCTGGTCGCGATCATCGTCTTCCAGGGACGCTGCGGGCGCGGCATCGAGAACCTGTTCAAGGCCGTCGAGGGGCCGGCCCCCCGCGCCCACGGCGACGGCGGGCGCTGAACGCGAAGCCGCTTGACACGGCGGCGCTTTGGGCCGATACCGCGCGCACCATGGCGGATCCGGCGGAGAAGCGATCGCTCCAGCAGTCGCTGCGCGAGACGTGGCTCCACGCGCTCGGCGTGCTCGGCGGCGCGGAGCAGGAGGCGACGCGCGCGGCCCAACGCGTCCTCGAGTCGATCGGCCTCGCCCCCGACGCCGAAGGCAAGACGCTGGTGGGCGAGCTGATGCAGCGCGTGCGGCGCAACCGCGAGGCGTTCGAGCGTCGCGTCGACGAGGGCGTCAAGGCGGCCGTGGCGCGGGTGCGGCAGCCGTTCGTACAGGAGATCGCGTCGCTGCGCGGGCGGCTGGAGAAGGTGCAGCGCTCGGTGGAGGAGCTGAAGGAGCGGCGGGCGCGGGGCGGGAAGTAGCGGCCAGTCTTCCGTCCCAGCAGTTCCTTGCGTACCGAGGGCGCCGCCGTGCCCTGGATGCAGCGGCGGCCGAACACCAAGGAATTCTGAGACGGGAGACTACAGCCGCCGGTGCTTGAGGCACGGCACCTCGCGGCGCACGCGCTCCTGGACCGCGAGGTCGATCTCCGCCACCGCCAGCCCCTCGCCGTCGTCCGCCTCGGCGATCACCGTCCCCCAGGGATTGACGATCAGGCTGTGCCCGTACGTCGTGCGGTTGCCGGGGTGGCGCCCCTGCTGGGCCGCAGCGATCACGAACACCTGGTTCTCGATCGCCCGCGCTCGCAGCAGCACGTGCCAGTGGTCCTTGCCGGTGTGGAGCGTGAACGCCGCCGGGACGACCACCACGCGCGCGCCCTGGTCGACCAGCGCGCGGTACAGCTCCGGAAACCGCAAATCGTAGCAGACCGAGAGGCCGAGCGTGAACCACGGGAGGTCGGCGGTGACCGGCCGATCGCCGGGCGCCACCGTCGCCGACTCGTGGTAGCTGGCGCCGTCGGGGATCGCGACGTCGAACAGGTGGACCTTGCGGTATCGCACGTACAGCTCGCCGGACGGATCGAACACCACGTTCGTGTTGTGGACGTGCCGCTCGTCGGGCCCGCGCTCCGGCATCCCGCCCCCGACGATGAACGCCCCGAGCTCCTTCGCCAGCGCGCCGAGGCGGCGGAGGATCGGTCCCGAGGCCGAGGCCTGGGGCCCCACCGAAGGATGGGGAGCCCGAAGGCCCTCGAAGTCGATCCGCTCGGCGACGGCGAACTTCGCCTCGTCGGAGGCGGCCATCAGCGCGAAGTTCTCGGGCAGGACGATCAGCTCTGCGCCGCGCTCGCGGGCGCGGCGGGCGAGCCGCTCGGCGGTGGCGAGGTTCTTCTCCACGTCGTCGCCGGAGCACATCTGGACGGCGGCTGCGATCATGGCGGGGTTTGTATCACACCCTTGACAACCCCGAGGGGCATGGACTAACACGCGCCCCGCACGCGCCGACCAGGCCCGCCGACGGCGGGGCTCGAGCGGCCGGCCGTCCAAGGTGAAGAGCAACGATGATGACCCCCGACACCGTCGAGGAGTACCTGCGCCGCGACGGCTGGCCCTGCGAACGCGTCGCCGAAGGCAACGTCCCCACCTGGCGCTCCGGCTTCCGGGGCGAGGTGGCGCCGTTCCGCTTCTACATCCGCCTCACCGACAACTGGATCTTCTTCATCATCGCCCCCTTCGTGCTGCCGCCGCGCGACGCCGGATCGGCCGCCGCGCTGCACCGCCGCCTGCTGCGCCTGAACCAGGACATGACCCTGGCGAAGTTCGCGCTCGACAACGACGACGACATCGTGCTCACCGTCGAGTTCCCGACGCAGGCGATCGGCTACGAGGGCTTCAAGGACGCGCTCGATGCGCTGAGCTACTACGCCGACCGCCACTACCTCGAGGTGCTCAACCTCGCCCAGCAGGGCCAGAGCTGATCCTCTCCCCGCGGACGGTCCCGTCGAGGTCGCCTGCGACGGCGTCAGCGTTCGATCTCCGACCCGTGGAGATCTTTCTTGTTGCACGTTCTCCACGACCTGTGCTAGAAGGCCCCTCGAAATTGAAGGCACTACGACAGTGGGCCTCGCAGCCCACTTTTTTTTTGCCGCCCCAGACATGAGCCACCCCATCGACATCGAGAAGCTCCGCGCCTTCGCGTCCCGCGTGGTGGAGCACCTCGGCTACGAGCTGTGCGACCTCGAGTGGAAACACGAGGCCGGTCGGTGGGTGCTGCGCCTGTTCATCGATCGGGCCGCCGTCGAGGGCACGCCCGCGCCGGTCGATCCGGCCGCCGCCGTGTCGCACGAGGACTGCTCGCGGGTGTCGCGCTCGCTCTCGGCGGAGCTGGACGTGGAGGACCCCATCGGGGTCGCCTACACGCTCGAGGTCTCGTCGCCGGGGCTGAACCGCGCCCTGCGCGGCGAGCGTGACTTCAAGCGGTTCATCGGCCAGGAGGCGCGCGTCCGCACGCGGCACCCGATTGGCCAACCGTCCGGCGAAGCCGGCGGAGAGAAGCCGACCAGGCGGAACTTCCGCGGGCTTTTGAAGGAGGTGTCGGGCGGGCAGGTGACGATCGAGGTGGACGGGCAGGACTACCGGTTTCCCGTCGACGACGTCGAGAAGGCGAACCTCGAGTACCGCTTCTAGTTCAAGGGAAGGTCCCAGGGACAAGGTGGAGTGATGCAATCAGCGCAGCCGAATCTCAGCATGGTCCTTGAGCAGGTAGGCAAGGACAAGGGCATCGACAAGAAGGTCCTCGTCGGCACCCTCGAGCAGGCGATCCTCACCGCGGCCAAGAAGGTCTTCGGCATGGACCGCGAGCTGGAGGCCACCTTCAATCACGACACGGGCGCGGTGGACCTCTTCCTGATCTGCATCGTCACCGAGGGGGTCGGCGTCGCGGGGCGCGACCTGCCGAAGGCGGAGGCGGGGAAGCACGGCCTTTCGGCCGAGGTGGGCGACGAGCTGCTGTTCCAGATCTTCTACCAGGACAACGAGGTCGACAAAGCGGCCGAGCAGGAGCGCCAGTACGGCGACCTCCTCGACCTGCACGACACGATCAAGCGCTTCGGGCGCATCGCCGCGCAGACGGCGAAGCAGGTGATCATCCAGCGCATCCGCGAGGCGGAGCGCGAGAACACCTTCAACGAGTACAAGGACCGCAAGGGCGAGACGATCACCGGCATCGTGCGGCGCTTCGAGCGCGGCAACATCATCGTCGACCTCGGCAAGACCGAGGCGATCCTGCCGGTGCGCGAGCAGGTGCCGCGCGAGTCGTACCGCGCCGGCGACCGGATCGTCGCCTACGTCGTCGAGATCGAGAAGAACGCGCGCGGGCCGCAGGTGGTGCTCAGCCGCACGCACAAGGGTCTGCTCGAGAAGCTGTTCGCGCAGGAGGTCCCGGAGATCTACGAGGGGATCGTGCGGATCGAGTCCTCGGCACGCGAGCCGGGGGCGCGCGCGAAGATCGCGGTGGCGAGCCGCGACCGCGACGTGGACCCGGTCGGCGCCTGCGTCGGCATGAAGGGCTCGCGCGTGCAGGCGGTGGTGCAGGAGCTGCGCGGCGAGAAGATCGACATCGTGCCGTGGTCGGACGATCCGGCGCGCTTCGTGTGCAACGCCATCGCGCCGGCAGAGGTCGCGCGCGTGGTGATCGACGCCGAGTCGCACACCATGGAGCTGATCGTCCCCGACGAGAAGCTGTCGCTCGCCATCGGCAAGAAGGGCCAGAACGTGCGGCTGGCCTCGCAGCTCACGGGCTGGCGCATCGACATCCACTCCGAGTCGAAGGTGAAGGAGCTGGAGGAGCAGGCGCGCCGCTCGATGGCGGAGATCGAGGGCTCGTCCGACGAGCTGGCCAACACGTTGTTCAAGCTCGGCTGGCGCTCCGCCGAAGACGTGGCGCGCGGCAAGATCGAGGAGCTGGGCGGCGTGCCCGGCGTCGGCGGCGAGGCGGGCGCGACGAGGCTGAAGGAGGCGGCGGCCCGCCAGGTCGAGCTCGAGAAGGTGCGGCGCGCCGAGGCGGCCCGTGCGGCGGCGGCGGCGGAGGTGGCGGAGGCGGCGGCCGCGGCAGAGGCGGCGGTCGCGGCGGAGGCGGCCGCGGTAGAGGCGGCGGAGGCCGCGAAGGCGGCGGAGGCGAAGCCGGACGGCGAGGCGCATTAGTTGCCGAGGAGGACGTGCGTCGGCTGTCGGCGCACCGGTGAGCAGGAGGAATTGGTCCGCGTGGTGGCGGATCCGGCAGGACGAATCAGAATAGGCGGTTCACCGCGGTCGCCCGGCCGCGGCGCCTACCTCCACGACGACGCGCAGTGCGTGGCGGAGGCGGTGAGGCGGGCGGCTCTGGCGCGGGCGTTGAAGCGGAAGTTGGTTCCGATGGACCCCGAGCAGCTGTTGCGGCGGGTACACGGAGCCAGCTCGGAGATGACAGGAGCGCGGAAGAAGGCATGAGCATGAACGACGAGGGCTTGGGAACGGGGACCGGCGTGATGGCACCGCCGGCGAAGGTCCGCATTTACGAGCTGGCCAAGGAGCTCGGCATTCCCAACCAGAGCCTGGTCGATCGGATCCGGGGGCTCGGGATCGAGGTTCGCAACCACATGTCGAACCTCGAGGGAGACGATGTCCTGCGCGTCAAGCGCTCCCTCGACAAGGAGCGGCAGGAGAAGATGGTGGAGGAGCGCATCGCGCCCACCGTGCTGCGTCGTCGCTCCAAGGACGGGGGGGCGGTGCGTGCCGCGCCCGCCGAGGAGAGCGCCGCGGCCGCCGGGGCGGCGATCGGTCGAAAGACGGTCGCCAAGGCACCGCGCGCCGTCGAGCCGGTCGAGGAGCCGGAGGTTCGTCCGACGGCTCCCGCGCCGGTCGAGGCCGTCGCCGAGGCGCCCAAGATCGAGCCGGCGCCCGTCGAGCCGCCGCTGCACCCGGCGATCGTCCGCCGCGCGCCGCCCAAGGTCGAGGAGCCAAAGCCTCAGGCCGAGCCCGCCGTCGAAGCGCGGGAAGAGCGTGCAGCGGAAGATCGTGTCGCCAAAGGAAGGGAGCCGCCCACGGCGACGGAGGCCCCGCGTCCGGTCGAGCAGCCCGTCGTCGAGGCGAAGAGGCCCGAGCCGGTGCGTCCGGCCGCCGAGGGGCCGGCGCCCGTCGCCGCGCGCCCCGAGGCGCCCAAGCCGGCCGAGCCGGTCGCCGCTGCAGCCGCGCCGACCACTCCGCCGCTGCCGGTCGGCCCGAAGAAGGAGGAGCCGATCAAGTTCGGTCCGACGGGCCGCGTGATCGACCTGCCGCACCTGCGGCAGCCGATCATCCAGATCACCGACCGCGGCGCCGTGCCGGGCCAGCGCACCGTGCGCGACCTGTCGCAGAAGCGCGACATGTCGGGGCGTGACCGCTTCGCGCGCCAGCCGGCCGGCAAGAAGAGGGCGCAGGCGGGCAAGAAGCAGAAGGCCACGCTCATCACGACGCCGGCGGCGCACAAGCGCGTCGTCAAGATGGACGAGACGATCGCCGTCGCCGAGGTCGCGCGCCAGATGGGCGTCAAGGCGCCCGACGTGCTGAAGAAGCTGTGGTCGCTCGGGATGACCGGCATCATGGTCAACTCGTCGATCGATCAGGACGCCGCGTCGCTCGTCGCCCAGGAGTTCGGGTACGAGATCCAGAGCGAGGCCTTCGTCGAGGCGGACGTGTTCGCCGAGCAGGCCGACAAGCCGGAGGACCTCCAGCCGCGGCCGCCCGTGGTCACCATCATGGGCCACGTCGACCACGGCAAGACCTCGCTGCTCGACGCGATCCGCGACGCCAACGTCGCCGCGGGCGAGGCGGGCGGCATCACGCAGCACATCGGCGCCTACAAGGTGCACACGCCGTCGGGTGCGGACGTGGTCTTCCTCGACACGCCGGGCCACGAGGCCTTCACCGCGATGCGCGCCCGTGGCGCGCAGGCCACCGACATCGTCGTGCTGGTGGTCGCCGCCGACGACGGCGTCATGCCGCAGACGGTGGAGGCGGTGCAGCACGCCAAGGACGCCGAGGTGCCGATCGTCGTCGCGGTGAACAAGATCGACAAGGCCGGCGCCCAGCCGGACCGCATCCGCCAGCAGCTCTCCGACCACGGCCTCGTCCCCGAGCAGTGGGGCGGCGAGACGATCTACGTGGACGTCTCGGCGCGCACCAAGGTCGGCGTCGACCAGCTCCTCGAGATGCTGGCGCTGCAGTCCGAGGTGCTCGAGCTCCGGGCGAACCCGAACAAGCTCTCGCGCGGCGTGGTCATCGAGGCGAAGCTCGACCGCAACCGCGGTCCGGTCGCCACGGTGCTGGTGCAGGACGGGACGCTGAAGCTCGGCGACACCGTCGTCGCGGGCGAGCAGATCGGCAAGGTCCGCGCGATGCTCGACGACAAGGGGCGCACGCTGTCGCAGGCGGGCCCCGCGACGCCGGTCGAGCTGCTCGGCCTCTCCGGCGTGCCCAACGCCGGCGAGACGTTCAACGCCGTCGCCGACGAGAAGGCCGCCAAGGAGCTGGTCGAGCACCGTCGCGACCAGCGCCGCAAGAAGGAACTCGGCGGCACCTCGAAGGTCACGCTCGAGAACATCCTCGACAAGATCCAGAAGGGCGAGGTGAAGGAGCTGAAGGTCGTCCTCAAGGCCGACGTGCAGGGCTCGGCCGAGGCGCTCCGCGAGTCGTTGGCGCGCCTGTCCACCGAGCAGGTCAAGGTGGACGTGATCTCCTCGGGCGTCGGCGGCATCACCGAGAGCGACGTCAACCTGGCCAAGGCCGGCGGCGCCGTCATCGTCGGCTTCCACGTGCGCCCCGCCGGCAAGGCGGCGCAGCTCGCCGAGCAGGAGCACGTAGACATCAAGCTCTACGACATCATCTACGAGGCCCTCGACGAGGTGAAGAAGGCGATGGCCGGCCTGCTCGCGCCCGTCAAGCGCGAGAAGGCGCTCGGAAAGGCGGAGGTGCGCCAGACCTTCACCATCCCGAAGATCGGCACCATCGCCGGCTGCGGGGTCACCGAGGGCACCATCAAGCGGTCGTCGCAGGTGCGCCTGGTCCGCGACTCGGTCCAGATCATGGTCGGCAAGATCTCGTCGCTGCGGCGCTTCAAGGACGACGTCCGCGAGGTGGCGCAGGGCTACGAGTGCGGCATCGGCATCGAGAACTACAACGACCTCAAGGTCGGCGACATCATCGAGGCGTACGAGATCGAAGAGGTCGCCGCGACGCTGGACTAGGTAGGCCCACTACTGGAATCCGGGTTGGGAACGAAGAAGAAGCCGTCTGCGACGATCTTCGCGAGGGCGAAGCTGCGGCCGGCCCAACTTCGAGTCGTGGCCGAGCGCCGGCTCGGCGACGCCCGTCTCCTTAGAGACGCGGGCAACAACGAGCGCTGCAATGGCGCGATCTACCTTGCAGGATTCGTCGTCGAGATCCTCCTCAAAGCTGCCCTTCTCGCCGAACGACCCTGGCTTCAGGGAGACGCAACGGATCTCGGCGCGGCGGATAAGCACCTTTGGGATCTCTGTTTTCGATCTCACGCCCTCGACGAGATCGCCGCCCAGGTTCCGGGATTGGCCGAGAAGCTCGAGGCTCACGGCGGTCCCGCTTTGCTGCAGGCGTTCAAGTCAATCTGCGCGCGATGGACAATCTTCGCCCGCTATTCCCCGCTCGCGAGTTCGCGATCGGAAGCATCGACGTTCGTCGCGAGCGTAGAAGAGATCAAGAGATGCCTGTGCGCCTATTGAGCCCGATGGGGAGGCAGATATGCCGGTGTTGGTCGATCGGTTGACGGAGGCGTTGAAGAGCGATCTGAAGGAGGCGGGAATCAGCGCTCGCGTCCTGAACGAGCCGGTGCGACGTACCCGTCTGTATCGCTTCTTCGTCGTCTCGGACGCCTTCGCCGAGATGCGGCACTCGGAGCGCCAGGAGGTTGTGTGGCGGATCGCGCGCGATCACCTCACGCCTGCGATGCAAGCGCGAATCAGCATGATCCTCACCTTGACGAGAGAGGAGATGGGAGAGGAGGAGATTCGCCCTCCGCGGCGCGCGCCGCCTCGTCGCAAACGTCGCGACGACGAAAACAAGGGACGATTCGGCGGTTCGAAGACGAGAGAATAGGTACGACTCCGCCCGCCATGATCGTCGGAGTCTGCCGCGTCACGCTCATGATCGGAGAGAGCCATTCGCTGAAGGAGAAGCGGATGGTGCTCCGCCGCATCAAGGACCGCGTGCGCAATAAGTTCAACGTCGCGATCGCCGAGGTCGGCGACCAGGACCTGTGGCAGAGCGCGCAGCTCGGCTTCGCGGTGGTCGCGAACGAGCGCGGCTTCACGCAGGCGATGGTGCAGAAGGTCCTCGGGTTCATCGAGGACCTGGCGGTGGCGAAGGTGAGCGAGGACGAGCAGGACTACGTCGTCTACGGCGAGGAGCTGGAGTCGTCGGGCGACGTGGCGCACTGGGAGCCCGACGAGGAATGAGCCGCGAGGCGTGCGGGCTCCTCCTCGTCGACAAGCCGCGCGGGCCCACCTCGTTCGCGGCGGTGGCGCGCGTGCGGTGGCTGCTGCACGAAAAGCGCGTCGGCCACGCCGGCACGCTCGACCCGCTGGCGACCGGCCTCCTGCCCATCCTCGTCGGCGAGGGCACGAAGCTCGTCCCTTTCCTGATGGGCCTCGACAAGGAGTACGAGGCGACGGTGCGCTTCGGCGTGGCGACGGACACCTACGACGCCGAGGGCCGCGTCACCGCCACCGTCGACGCGAGCGCGCTCACCGAGGGCGCGATCGGCGACGCCCTGGGCGCGTTCGTCGGCCGCATCGCCCAGCGTCCGCCCGCCTACTCGGCGATCAAGCGTGACGGCAAGCGCCTCTACGAGCTGGCGCGCAGCGGCGAGGCGGTGGTCGTCGACGAGCGCGAGGTGGAGATCCACGCGATCGATCTCCTCGGCTTCGCGCCGCCCGACGCCACGCTCCGCGTCCGCTGCGGCAAGGGCACCTACATCCGTTCGCTCGCCCACGACCTCGGCGCGCGCCTCGCCATGGGCGCGCACCTTTCGGCGCTCCGCCGCACGCGGATCGGCCCGCTCGCGGTCACCGACGCCACCGACGTCTTCGCCGACACCCCGATCCCGCCCCTCCGGCCGCTCGCGGAGGCGGTCGCCCACCTGCCCGCCTGCGCGATCGACGAGCCCACGCGCGATCAGCTCCGAAGAGGCCAGCAGCGCGCGCTCGCCACCTTGGCGCTGCCCCGGGACGCGACCTACGTCCGCCTCCTGGAATCGAACGCGCTGGTCGCGATCGCCGAGCGGAGCGAGGCGGGCTGGACCCTGGCCCGGGTCTTCGGCAACGACCCGTGAACCCGAAAAGTTAAGAGTTGACACGACGCCCCTGTCGGGTACGATTCGCCGCCAAAAAAAGAAAGAAGGAAGTCATGAGCCTCGCTACCGCCCGCAAGAAGGACCTCATCGGCAAGTTCTCCACCCACGAGGGCGACACCGGCTCGCCCGAGGTGCAGATCGCGCTGCTCACGGAGCGGATCACCTACCTCACCGAGCACTTCAAGGTCCACGCGAAGGATCACCATTCGCGTCGCGGCCTGCTCAAGCTCGTCGGCCAGCGGCGCCGTCTGCTCGACTACCTCAAGCGGACGGGGCTCGAGCGCTACCGCAAGCTCATCACCAGCCTCGGCATCCGCAAGTAGCGTCGTCGGCCGCCGCCCCTTGACGGGGCGGCGTGCTGTCAAACCGCCGGCGCGCTCGCTTTCGACCCTCACCTCCGCTGCCGTCGTCCGCCTCCGCGCCGTCGCGTCCGACGGAAGCCGAGGTGAAGGACGAAGACCAGCCGCCGGCACACCCGCGTCCCGCGCACTCGGGGCGCAAGGAGCCATCATCCATGCACATTCGTGAAAGCGTCCAGTTCGGCGGCAAGGAGCTGTCGATCGAGACCGGCAAGCTCGCCAAGCAGGCCGACGGCGCCGTCGTCGTCCGCTACGGCGACACCATGGTCCTCGTCACCGCGGTCGCCAACAAGAGCCCGCGCGAGGTCGACTTCCTGCCGCTCACCGTCGAGTACTCCGAGAAGACGGCGTCGGCCGGCAAGATCCCGGGCGGCTACTTCAAGCGCGAGGGGCGCCCCACCGAGCAGGAGATCCTCACCTGCCGCCTGATCGACCGCCCGTCGCGTCCGCTCTTCCCGAAGGGCTGGCGCTTCGAGTCGCAGGTGATCGCCACGGTGCTCAGCTACGACAAGGAGAACCCGTCGGACGTGCTGGCGATGACCGGCGCCTCGGCGGCGCTCCACATCTCCGACATCCCGTGGGCCGGTCCGTACGCCGCGGTCCGCGTCGGGCGCGCGGCCGTCGCCGACGACAGCGGCAAGAAGGCCTTCATCGTCAACCCGACCTTCGCCGAGCGCGAGGCCTCCGACCTCGACATGGTGATCGCCGCCTCGCGTGAGGCGATCGTCATGGTCGAGGGCGGCGCCGGCCAGCTCGCCGAGGACGTGATCATCGACGCGCTCTTGTTCGCGCACCAGTCGGTGCAGCCGGTGCTCGATCTGATCGAGAAGATCCGCGCCGCCGTCGGCAAGACGAAGCGCGAGTTCGCGCCGCCGGCCAAGGACGAGTCGATCGCCGAGCGCGCGAAGGCCTACAAGGATCAGCTCCGCGCGGCGATGAACACGCGCGAGAAGCACGCGCGCTACGCCGCCATCCACTCCGTCGAGCAGGCGGCGGTGCAGGCGATCGCGGCCGACTTCCCCGGCAAGGAGAAGGAGATCGTCGAGGCGGTCGGCTCCGTCTACAAGAAGATGGTGCGCCAGATCGTCGTCGACGAGGGCGTGCGCATCGACGGCCGCAAGACGACCGACATCCGCAACATCTCGTGCGAGGTCGGCCTCCTGCCGCGCACCCACGGCTCGGGCCTCTTCACGCGCGGCGAGACGCAGGCGCTCGTCACCACCACCCTCGGCACCGCGCAGGACGTGCAGCGCATCGACTCGCTGCTCGGCGACGTGACCAAGCGCTTCATGCTGCACTACAACTTCCCGCCCTTCTCGACGGGCGAGGCGAAGATGATGCGCTCGGCCTCGCGCCGCGAGGTCGGCCACGGCAACCTCGCCGAGCGCGCCCTGGCGCGCATGCTGCCCGCGTTCGCGGACTTCCCCTACACCATTCGCATCGTCTCCGAGGTGCTCGAGTCGAACGGCTCGTCGTCGATGGCGTCGGTGTGCGGCGGCTGCCTCTCGCTGATGGACGCCGGCGTCCCGATCCTCGCGCCCGTCGCCGGCATCGCGATGGGCCTGATCAAGGAGGGCGACAAGGTCGCCATCCTGAGCGACATCCTCGGCGACGAGGACCACCTGGGCGACATGGACTTCAAGGTCACCGGCACGTCGAAGGGCGTGACGGCGATCCAGATGGACATCAAGGTGCTCGGCCTCACCCGCGAGATCGCCGAGACCGCGCTCCACCAGGCCAAGGACGGGCGCCTGCACATCCTCGGCAAGATGGCCGAGGCGTTGTCGGCGCCGCGCGAGGAGCTGAGCAAGCACGCGCCGCGCATCTTCACGCTCACCGTCAAGCCCGACCGCATCCGCGACATCATCGGCCCCGGCGGCAAGCAGATCCGGGCGATCATCGACCAGACCGGCGTGGCGATCGACGTCGAGGACGACGGCACGGTCAGCATCGCCTCCGCCGACGACGCGAGCGCGCAGAAGGCGATCGCGATCATCAAGGGCCTCACCACCGAGCCCGAGGTCGGCGAGTTCTACATGGGCGTGGTGCGGCGGATCGTGGACTTCGGCGCGTTCGTCGAGATCCTCCCCGGCACCGACGGCCTCGTCCACGTGAGCGAGCTCGACGAGAAGCGCGTGAACAAGGTCACCGACGTGATCCACGAGGGCGAGGAGGTGCTGGTGAAGGTGATCAGCGTCGACCGCCAGGGGAAGATCCGGCTGTCGCGCAAAGAGGCGCTCGGGCAGAAGCCCGAGAAGATCCACAACCTCCGCTAAGTCGCGCTCCGGCCGCTTTGGGCTCCACGGGTTGCGGCCCGTGGGGCCCTTTTTTTTGTCGCTGGGGGGACGGTCTTTCGCTTCTTCGCGAGCTGCCGGGTCCGATCGGGTTGGCGGTGGGGGAGCAAAAGACGCGTCCCTCGTCTTTCGGGCGTCGCGGGCGTCACGGGCGCCGCGGGCGTCACGGGCGTCACGGGCGTCGCGGGCGTGGCGGGCGTAATACCGGCCCCGGGCCGGCGCCGCCGCACCCGCGGGTCCGCGCGCGAGACGTGTTGGCGCTGGCCGAAGGCTCAAGTAGGCTCTGCGCGGTGAGCGCGCCCGAGATCGCCGTCAAGGTCCGCCTGCTGCGGCCGGGGGCGCGCACGCCCTCGTACATGACCGCCGGGGCGGCGGGGCTCGACCTCTCCGCCCGCCTCGACGAGCCGATCACGCTGCCGCCCGGTGCGCGCGCACTGGTGCCGACGGGGATCGCGATCGAGCTGCCCGACGGGTTCGAGGGGCAGGTGCGGCCGCGCTCGGGGCTCGCCCTGCGGCATGGCGTCACGCTGCTCAACTCGCCCGGCACCATCGACAGCGACTACCGCGGCGAGGTCTGCGTGATCCTGGTGAACCTCGGCGACGCGTCGTTCACCGTCGGTGACGGCGAGCGGGTGGCGCAGCTGGTGGTGGCGCCGGTGAGCCGCGCGCGGATCGAGGTGGCCGACTCGCTCGCCCCCAGCGCGCGCGGCGACGGCGGCTTCGGGCACACGGGGACATGAGCGCGGTGCAGCCATGAGCGACGCCTCCGCGCTGCGCGCCGGCGAGATCCTGCGCGGCCGCTTCGTGATCCGCGAGCGGCTGTTCGGCGGCCGCCTCGGCGATCTCTACCTCGCCCACGACGGCGACGTCGGCGTGGACGTCGCGCTCCAGC
>JAJXSP010000418.1 GCA_021784515.1 Myxococcales bacterium
CGGCACGTCCCTCTATTTCTTCCACCTCCTCGCCTGGGGGATGTTCCTCGCCATCGGCGGCGTCACGGCGCTCGCCACGCCGCGCCCCTGGAAGCCCCTGCGCGCCCTCCTCGCGGCGCTGCCGACGCTGCCCACGGCGCTGATCGGCTTTCTTTGCTACGAATTCGGCAATTCGGCGAGCGCCAATCTTCCGGTGAATGGGCCCCGCGGACTGGCCGGCTTTCAGGGGGTCTACAACGACGTCTCCGGCAACCTGACCATGCTGCCGGGCTGGCTGATCGACTTCTCCCCGGGTGACTTCGACGGGCGCGTCGCGCTCCTCCTCGCGGCGTGCTGGCTCTTCCTGCTCTGCGCCCGCGAGCGCGCCGATCGCCTCCCCAACGAGCTGCCGCTGACCGATTTCCGCGCGTGGCGCCTCGAGCTCGCGGCGCTGGTCTGTTTCGTCCTCTACATGACGCTGCCGCGGAGCCTGCTCCAGCCCTTCTACTGGTATGCGATCAATCGCCGCCTGGCGGTGGCGGTGGCGCTGTTCGCGGTGCTCCTCGTCCGCGGCCCGGTCGCTTCGCTCGGGGGCGCCCGTCGCTGGCTGCTCGCCGCCGCCGCCATCGTCGCGATCCTCTACCCGCTCGACATCGCGCGCCACTTCTACCGCTTCAACCAGAAGACGCGCGGCTACGACGAGTGCATGGCGGCGATTCCGCGCAACAAGATGGTGCTGCCGCTGATGATGACGCTCGGCGACCCGGCCGACGTCACCGTCAATGCCTTCAACAACTGGGGCGCCTACGTCCAGATGCGGGAAGGCGGTTACATGGTGCAGTACTTCTCCGTCGAATTCCCGATCAAGTACCGCAGCGCCTTCCGCTACCCCGCGCCGGCGTGGGACCGCCCCGATCTGTTCAATTACGCCGCCCACGGCGCGCCGTGGGACTATTTCCTCATCCACGGACCGTCGAAGGTGGACCCGTTCGTCCACGCCCACGACAAGGTGCGGCTCGTCAAGAAATCCGGCGATTGGGAAATCTGGCAGAACCTGCAGAAGAAGGAGAGCCCGTTCCGCACCTGAGAATCGAAATCAGGTGAGCGGGACGGCCGGGCCGTGGAGGGCCGGCCACGTGCGCGGCACCGCGAATCGCCCCTCGGGGGCGGGCCCGTCGAGCTTCACCTTCAGCGCCTCGGGGCGAGAGCCGGCGACAAAGGGATCCTCGAAGGCGCGGCGCACCATCGCGATCGCCGATTCATCGAGGCCCATCGCCCGCACGCACGCCAGATCGACCAGCGCCGGATCGAGCCCGCCAATCAACAATCCCGCGTTGCGCGGCGTCGAGGCGAGCGGCCCCTCCCCCTCGCCGGCGACGATGCCGTCGACGATCGCCAGGTAGCGCCGCTGCACCTGGTCGCGGAGCGCTCCCTGCTTGTCGGCGAAGAACAGGATGCGATTGAGGTCGAGCACGGTGCGCCAGATGGTGTCGTTGCCCTCCCACGATCCTTCCATCGCCCAGCCGTGGAGCACGCCGCTCTGGCCTCCCTCGGAGAGGTTCGGCGCGCGCGCGATCAATGAATGATCGCCCGGCAGCGGGAAGCGCTGCAGCTGGTTCTCGAACCTCACCTCGAACGGCGGCTCGACCGGGAATTCGTCGCCGTCCTCGACCGGCGTTCCGGCGGTGTAGTGGGGAAGCCAATATTTCTCGTTGGTGAGCCCGATGCACGACTTCAGCGCCAGCGTGACCCCCGACTTCTTGTGGGTCTTCATCTTGGGAATATTGATGATCGCGTCGGCGGCGAGGACGGTGCGGGGGATCGAGTATTCGTGGCGCCCGCCCACGTGGTGCGGGACCGGCGTGCGCTGGTGCGAGCGGTGGAAGCGGAACCGGGGGCCGCGGCGGCGCACCTCGTGAAAGCGCGAGCGGTCGTGAAGGTCGATGACCTGATAGCCGAGCGGGTCGCCGGGGAGCGATTGGCGGACGAGGAGTCCCAGGTTCCAGGAGCGGCCCCCGCGTCGCACGTCGTCGAGGAGCATCCGCGGCACGACGCGGAAATAGCGGAGGTCGATCAATTCGACGGCATGCCCTCTTTCGCGATACCAGTCGCACAGCGCGCGCACGCCCAGCCCTTCGACGACGTCGGCGAGGTTGCAGCCCTCGACGGGCGTGTCGACGATGCGCACCTGTCCGCGCGGGCCGGCCGCGCGAAAGGCGTAATCGAGGATTGGCCGCAGCACCGAGCCGTGGGTGGAGGAGCAGGCCAGCTTCTCGCCGCGCAGCTGTTCGTGGAAGTTCTTCGAGGTGACGAAGTTGGGCTTGATGACGACGCGGTCGCCGGGGGCGATCAGATCGCCGAGGGGATTCCATTCCGGCGTGCCGGCGCGCGCGGCGTCGAGGCCGAGGTCGGCGAGCAGCGCCTCGACCATTTCATAGACGGGATTCGGGGGGGAAAACGGCGCTTCGAAAACGTAACGGACGCCGGGGCGGGAGACGACCGCGATCATGTCCGCTATTTGGCCGCTTGCTGGAAGTCGATCCCCAGCTTCGACACCGTCGCCAGGCGCTTGCCGGTGCGGACCATGTCGATGTTGTCCGCGAACTGCACGTCGATCTTCATCTCGGCGCCGAGGAACTTGTGCAACAGCGCGGTCACCTCGCCGAGCGTCGCGTCACTGTAGCGCGTCCCCTTGACCACCTTGAGCACGACCGATCCGCGCTGCTCCTGCACGATCTGGAACTGGCGAATCGCGTGGTCGTAATCCTTGAAGACGTGCGCGAAGAACGTGCCGGGGACGTATTGCCCGTCGGCGCCGATGATGATTGACTGCACGCGCCCCTCGATCTTTCCGATCCGCGGCAGCCCGCGCCCGCACGGACACGGCTCGCCCTCGTCCACCGCCTCGGCGAGGTCGCCGATGCGATAGCGGATGAACGGCAGGCAATAATTGTTGAGATCGGTGATGACGACCTCGCCGATCTCGCCCGGCTTCGCGGGCCGTCCGTCCTTGAGGATCTCGACGATGAACCCCTCGCCGACGACGTGGTGGCCGGCGTGCGCCTCGCACTCGTAGGCAATCCCGGAGAATTCACGGGAACCGTACTTGTCGAATACCCGGCAGCCGAATGCCTCCTCGATGATCTTCCGCGAGCCCTCGGGGAGCGTCTGCGCGGAGGACATGATTCCTTTGGGCCAGTCGCCCGACTTCACCAGCCGCCCGTGGCGCTGGATGTAGCCGGCCAGGAAGTTGAAGGACTCGGCATACCCGTCGAGGAACACCGGCTGGTATTCCTCGATCGCGCGCACGAACTCCCGCAGCGTGGCGTCGGACATCTCGTAGGCCGGGATGAACCTGCGGCGCGAGAGGAAGGAGTCGGCGTATTCGCGCGCCACCTGGGTCGTCGACATCCCGATCGTCTGGTGCCACAGGCGCATCGTGCGATCGCCGAAGCGGTAGCCTGTCCACTCCTGCGAGCGCAGGGTCGCCGCCCAGCGGAACTCGAGCTGCGCGCGGTCGACGTAGCAGACGAAGGGCTCGCCCGTCGAGCCGGAGGTGGCGATCTTCAGCACCTCGGACTTCTTGTGATTGTCCGACATGATGTCGAAATAGAGGTGTCGCCGGACGTCGGACTTGGCGAGCAGGGGCAGCTTGGAAAGGTCGTCGAGCGTGCGGATCTCCTCAGGGCCGACGCCGATCGCCCGCATCCGATCCCGGTAATAGGGGACGTGCTTGTAGGCGTGATGGACCAGCCGGCGCAGCTTCCGCTCCTGCAGCTCGCGCATCCCCGCGGGCGAGAGCCACTGGCTGTCCTCGAGGTCGCGGTGGTGCTCGCGCACGCCCTTCGTCATCATCCAGTGAGTGACGCCGAAGAGGGCGAGGTAGCCGTCGAAGTAGACGCGGCGCACCGTCGGGCGCGGCGTGGAGCGATTGAGCGGGCGCTTCTCCTCGAGGAACGGCCGCAAATCGGAGGAGCGCGCCGGAGAAAACCGGTATTCGCCCAGCGCGCGGGCCACGTCGAGGAACGAGCGGAGGATGGGCTTGACGGGGGCGTTGTCGAGGAAGGACTTGCCGGCCTTGCGGTTCTCGAACAGCGTCTCGACCTGCTTGTAGGTGTACCCCTTGTGGTGCGCCGCCACCATGATGAACGACTGCCAATAATGGTAATGGCCGCGGTAGTCGAGCAGGTCGGCGAACACCTCGCGGGCGCACAGGACGAACCCCGATTTGTTGTCCTGGAGGTCCATCCCGAAGGAGCGATTGAGGATGTAATTGAAGCCGCGCGAGTACCAGTAGCGCGGCCCCTTGTCGCGGCCGAACGGCGAGCGCCAGCCCTGCACGATGTCGACGTTGGAGATCCCGAGCTCGCGGCGCAGGCGGAGGATGTCCTCGGGCTGGTATTGCAGGTCGGCGTCGAGCACGCAGACCAGGCGGCCGCGGGCGGCGGCCACGCCGGTGCGCCAGGCGTTGGTGATGCCGCGGTTCTGGGCGTGCCGCCGGACGACGATGAACGGGTGGCGAGCGGCCTCGGTGGCCAGCACCTCGGCGGTGCGATCGGTCGAGCCGTCGTCGACGACGATCAGCTCGGCCGGGAAGCCGCCGATGAGGAACACCTCGGCCATGCGCGCGCACAGCTCCGGCAGGTTCGCCTCCTCGTTGAGGCAGGGAACGATGACGCTGAGCTCCATGGCGCGAGGAAGCTAGCACGGAGGGAGCGCGGTTTCGATCGAGCGCTGCGGGGCTCGTGGACGCGCCTTGCGCTTTTCGGCCCGTCGGGGGATGAAGGGGGCGATGCGCGTCGCGGTCATCGGCGGAACCGGCTTCGTCGGCGAGCACGTGCTGCGCGCGCTCGCCGCGGCGGGCCACGATCCGCTGGCGATCGCGCGCCGCGTCTCCCCCGGCTTCGGCTTCCCGTTCCGCCCCGCCGACGCGACCGTCGACGGCTCGCTCGACGGGCCACTGACCGGCTGCGACGCGGTGGTGTGGGCGGCGGGCTCGCTGCGCCAGAGCCGCCGCCAGACCTTCCACGACATCCACACCACCGGCGTTCGCCACCTGGTGGCGGCGTGCCGGTCGCGCCACGTGCGCAGGATGGTGCTCGTATCGGCGCTCGGCGCGCGCGAGGGATCGCGCAGCGCCTTCTACCGCGCCAAGTGGAGCGGCGAGGTGGCCGCCCGCCACTCGCTGCTCGACGTGACGGTGCTCCGTCCGTCGGCGATCTACGGCGAGGGCGACAACTTCGTCGCTCCGATGTCGCGGATGCTGCGGCGCTGGCCGGTCGCGCCACTGCCGGGCGCGGGCACGTCGGTGCTGGCGCCGGTCGCCGTCGAGGACGTCGCGCG
>JAJXSP010000419.1 GCA_021784515.1 Myxococcales bacterium
GCGACGCTCCGCACCGCGCGAAGAGCGGCATCGTCAGCATCGGCCGCCCGATGCGCGACGTCGGCGCGCTCCTGGTGGACGAAAAGCTGCGCCCGGTGGCGCCGGGGGAAAAGGGCGAATTGTGCCTCGCTGGGCCGCAGCTCACTCCCGGCTACTGGCGCAATCCGGAGAAGAACCGCGAGGCGTTCTTCGCGCACGACGGCCGCCGCTACTACCGCACCGGCGACCTCTGCGTCGACGAGGGCGACGGCGAATTGATGTATTGCGGGCGCCTCGATCACCAGGTGAAGGTGCAGGGCTTCCGCGTCGAGCTCGCCGAGATCGAGCACCACGTGCGCGAGCTGACCGGGCTGCCCCACTGCGCCGCGGTGGCCTGCCCCGACGCGGCGGGGAACACCACGATTCACCTGTTCCTCGAGTCCTTCCGGGCGGAGATCCCGCCGCTCGTGGCCCGGCTGAAGACGCGCGTGCCGGCCTACATGATCCCGGCGAAGATCGTCGATCTCGACGCGCTGCCATTGAATGCCAATGGCAAGATCGACCGCCCCGCGCTGGTGCGCCGCGCCCGCGGCGTCGCCGCGCAGTGACCGACCGCCAAACCCTTGCAAAGGTGCGAACGATGACGCCGGAAGCGATCCTCCTCGAGGTCAACAAGGTCTTTGCCGAGGTCTTCGGCAACCCGAGCATCACCGTCGGCCCGACGACCACCGCGAAGGACGTCCCGGAGTGGGATTCGCTCAACCACACCGCGCTCATCGCCGCCGTGGAGAAGCACTTCCAGATCAAGTTCAGCCTGCGCGAGGTGATGCGCTTCCAGAACGTGGGCGACATGTGCGCCCTCGTCCGCGCCAAGACTGGCGGATAGCACGGTTACCGCCGCGCCGATGCAGTTCCCCTCCCTCGAATACCTGATCTTCTTTCCGCTGGCGGTCGCCGCCTGGTATGCGGCGGCGCCGCGCCTTCGCTGGGCGGTCCTGATCGGGGCGGGCGCGGCATTCCTCGCCCTCGCCAGCCCGACGCACTTCGCCTTCGCGTTCGTCCTCTCGCTGGTCAACTATTTCGCCGGCCTCGCCCTCGAGCGCTGGGCCGAGACGCGCAAGGCATTGTGGGTGCTGCTCGCCACGCTGGCATTCGACGTCGGCGTGCTGGGGCTGTTCAAATACGGCAACGCCGTGCTCGCGGGGTTCGCGCAGCTCGAGGCGCTGTTCGGCGTCGCCGCGCCGCCGCGCGTCCTGTCCCTCGTGCTGCCGCTCGGCATCTCCTATTATTCGTTCCAGCTCATCGGTTATCTCCTCGAGGTCTATTGGGGCCGCCAGCCGGCGGCGCGCCACCTCGGCCATTTCGCCGCGACCATCCTGTTCTTCCCCAAGCTGGTCGCCGGGCCGATCGAGCGCCCCCACCATTTCCTCGCGCAGCTCGCCGCGCCGAAGCCGTTCGACCCCGCCGACGTCACCGCCGGGCTCAAGCTGCTCGGTTGGGGCCTGTTCAAGAAGTGCGTGATCGCCGATCGGATCGCTTTCGTCATCGGGCCCATCTTCGGGCACCCGCGCGACTTCTCGGGGCTGCCGCTCGCCGCGGCGATCGCGCTGTACACCGTGCAGGTCTACTGCGACTTCTCGGGCTACACCGATGTCGCGCTCGGGTCGGCGCGCGTCCTCGGGCTCGAGCTTGCGCCGAACTTCAATCACCCCTTCTCCGCGCGCAGCGTCACCGACTTCTGGCGCCGCTGGCACATCTCGCTCTCCTCCTGGACCAACGATTACATCTATCGCCCGCTCTCGATGGTGATCTCCTTCCACACCTCGTGGCGGCGGGTCGGGACGGTGTTCTCCATCCTCGTCACCTTCGGCGTACTGGGGCTGTGGCACGGCGCCACCTGGAACTTCGTCCTCTTCGGCCTGCTCCACGGCGCCGCCGTCTCCGTCGAGGCGCTCACGTCGCGGGCGCGGACTCGCCTGCTCGGCCGCCTGCCCGCCCGCGTCGCGGACCGCCTGAACAATGTCGTAACGGTGGTGTTCTACAGCCTGTCGTGCGTGCTCTTCCGCGCCAATTCGATCTCCGACGCGCTCTATATCCTCGGGCACGCCTTCGTCGGGATCGGCCACGCCGCGCCCATCGGCGCAAAACGGATGTTCGGACGGCAGTACCACATCCTGCTGCTCGGGCTCGTCTTCGGCGCGCTCGTGCTCGGGCGCTGGTGGACGCGGCGCCGGCCCGTCGCGGCGCGACCGACGTGGCAGCGCTGGCCGGTTTATTACGCGGTGATCGCCGCGATCGTGATCCTCGGCCTCTTCCAGGTGAATCAGTTCGTCTATGTGCAGTTCTAGCCAATCGGGTTTCGCGGAATGAAAGCCCTGCTCGTGCGGGGTGCGCTCTTTTCGCTGCCGCTCCTCGGGCTGCTCGCCGCCCTGCAGGCGGCGGTGCTCACGGGCGCGCGCCACAGCCAGGTTCACCAGCCGGGCAAGGTGAACCTGCTCATGCAGCACCGGATCGACCCCGAGCTGGCGATCTTCGGCTCGTCGAACGCATTGACCGATTTCGACGCGCCGCTCATCGAGCGGTTGACCGGACTGCGCACCTTCAACATGGGGCTCGACGGCATGCCGTTCGTCGAATACCAGGCGCTGCTCCGCGAGTTCATCGCACACTCGAAGAAGGTGCACACCGTGGTTCTCGCCGAGACGTTCCTCACCTTCGACCCGCTGCCCGCGGTGGCATCGCCGGGGCGCCTGATCCCGTATGTCGGCGAGCCCGCAGTGTACCAGACGCTCGAGGAGATCGACGCGCCGCTTGCATGGCGGCTCTCGCATGTCCCGCTCTATTCGTTCGTGGCGGCCGACGCGGAGCTCTATCGGACTGCGGCGCGCGGCGCCCTCGCGCTGCTCGGGCGGCCACCGGCCGACGACGAAAAGCAGGGATTCCAGCCAGTGGACGCACTCTGGCGGCCGATGGAATTCCCGGGCAGCGCCGGCCCGAGCGAGCGCATCGCGCAGGAGTTCGACGCGATGATTGGCCAGCTCATCGCGCGCGGAATCGAGGTGGTCGTGGTGGTCACGCCGGTGGCGTCGGAGTGCCAGGCGACCGTGCCCGGCTTTCAGGCGCACCGTCGGCGGCTGCGCGAGATTCTCGGCGCGCGCGGGCGATTCCTCGACTATTCGCAGCACCCGATCGCCGCCGACCACCGCAACTTCTACAATTGCGGCCACCTCAACGTCCGCGGCGCAGAGGCCTTTTCCCGCGCCTTCGTGCAGGACCTCCAGGCCGCGCGGCGCTGAAGAGGTGTCGATCAATCCCTCCCGTCGCGAGCCGGCTCCATCTGACGCATGGCTTCGTTCCTCGTCGGTCACAGGCCTGCTGGCCTGCTCCCTCCTCGCGCCTCGCCCTGCGCCAGATGGCCCTCGGCTCGCTCGGTCCGGGATTAATCGGCACCTCTTGATTCGATTGGCGCGCGATCCGCCGGCTCCACGGGGCGCGGATCGGCTCCCGGCCGGGCACGCCGCCTGCTCGAACGACGAGCATGATCCGCTCGTGGACGGCTCTCGTTCTCCTCGTCGGCGGGTGCAGCAGCGGCGGGCCCTCGCCCGGTGATGCGGCGCCTCCGCCCGACCTCGCCGGAGCGGTCGCCGACGCCGCCTCCGCTCCGCCCGACGGAAGCGGTGGAGGAGATCTCGCCACGTCGCGCCCGCCCGGCGAGCACCCGCTGCTGCCGACGGTGACCGGCCACGGCGGTCCGGTGCTGGCGTCGATGCAGCTGTGGACGGTGGTGTGGCCCGGCGACGCCGCCCTCGGCGCGCAGCTGGATCAGTTCCACGGCGAGCTCCTCACGAGCGACTACTGGACGACCATCGGGGGCGAGTACGGCGTGGGGCCGGGCGCCGCGCGCGGCGTGATCGAGCTGTCGACGCCCGCGCCGGCCACCCTCGACGCGCAGGAGATCGAGTCGCTCGTACCCGAGGCGATCGCCACCGGTCGGATCGCGCTCGACGCCAACACCGCGCTGATGTTCCTGCCGCCGCCGACGACCGTGGTCACCGCGGGCGGCGATCGCGGCTGCACCGACTTCGCCGGGTTCCACACCCAGACGAGCACCGGCATTCCCTACCAGACGGTGCTGCGCTGCCAGGGCTTCGACATGGACACCCTCACCTTCGTGAGCAGCCACGAGGCGATCGAGTCGGCCACCGATCCACTCGTGGCCTCGGACCGCGCCTTCTTCTCCGACCAGCTCGCCTCGGGCGAGGTGTCCGATCTGTGCAGCGGCCTGGCGACGCGGCTCTCGACGGGAACGCAGGCGGTGGTGGTGCGGTCGTGGTCGCAGCGGGTGGCGGCGGTCGGGAACGCCGACCCGTGCCTCCCCGCGCCGATCGGCCCCTGGTTCAACGCGGGCACCGATCCGCTCGTCACCACCGTCGCCCGCGGCGCGACGGCGACGCTGCGGATCGTGCCCTTCGCCGAGGGTGAGGTCGGGCCGATCACCTGGCGGCTGCAGAGCCGCGCGTCCGGCGTCACCTTCACGCCCGCGTCGGGCACCAACGCGGCCGGCGACACCATCACCGTCGAGGTGGCGGTCTCACCCACGACGCCGACGCACGATTACCCGCTCATCGTCGAGGCGACGGCCGGCTCGACCGCGGTCAACGCGTGGAGCGCGCAGCTCACGGTGCAATAGCGATGGTGCGGGCCTTGCGAGGCTCGCCGGCATGGACACCTACGGCGCGCGCGCCACCGCCGTCCTCGGCGGGCGACCCCACACCATCTATCGCCTCGACGCGCTCGCGCGTGCCGGCCTCCCCGTCGGACAGCTGCCGATCGCGCTGCGGATCCTCCTCGAGAACCTGCTGCGGTGGGAGGACGGCGCGACGGTCACGGCGAGCGACATCGAGGCGCTCGGCCGCTGGAAGCCGAACGGCCCGCGGCGCGAGATCGCCTTCCGCCCGGCGCGCGTGCTGCTGCAGGACTTCACCGGCGTGCCGGCGTTCGTGGACCTGGCGGCGCTGCGCGACGCGGTGGCCGAGCGCGGCGGCGATCCGGCGCGCGTCAACCCGCGCCTGCCCGTCGAGCTGGTGATCGATCACTCGGTGCAGGTCGATGCGTGGGGCACGCCGCAGGCGCTGCGGATCAACGCGACGCACGAGATGGCGCGCAACCGCGAGCGCTACCGCCTGCTGCGGTGGGCGCAGCGCGCCTTCGCCAACGTGGCGGTGGTGCCGCCCGACGCGGGCATCGTCCACCAGGTGAACCTGGAGCGGCTCGCGCGCGTGGTGTTCTCGGAGCCGCACGACGGCGA
>JAJXSP010000420.1 GCA_021784515.1 Myxococcales bacterium
CATCCCGATCGGCGAGGCGGCGCTGCCCGCCGTCGAGCGCTTCTTCGCCGGCGGCGACAACACGACCCGCGGCTTCGACACCGACATGCTGAAGACCGAGATCATCCGCGGCGACGTCTCGCCCGCGCCGCCGACGGGGGTGACCGCCACCGACGGCACGAGCGCGTACCGGATCATCCCGCAGGGCGGCAACATCCGCATCCTCGGCACCGTCGAGCTGCAGTTCCCCATCGGACAGCTCGGGAGCTACCCGTGGATGGGCGCGTTCTTCATGGACGCGGGGACGATCTTCGACAGCGCCGACCTCTTCACGACCTCGGACATCAAAGTGTCGATCGGAGTCACCCTGCTGCGGATCCTCACCCCCGTCGGGCCGCTCTCGCTCGAGTACGCCTACCCGCTCACGCAGTCGCTCGCCGAGGATCAGTGGGAGAAGGAGACCTCGCCGCTCTTGCACTGGCCGGGGCGAATCCACTTCAACTGGGGGATCCCGATCCTGCGCTGATCGCGCGCCGGGTGCGTCACGGGACCACCCGGGACGCGTCCCGCGCCGCGTGTAGACTCCCTCCACCATGATCGCCCTCCTGCTCCTCGCGCCGGCCGTCGTCGTCGCGGCGCCGGTCTCGATCCCCGCGCGCTGGACGCCGCGCGAACGCGCCGCGGCCACCGCTGTCACCGTCGAGGCGCTCACCGCCCGCACGCGCTTCCTCGCCGACGACCTGCTCGAGGGGCGCGCGCCCGCCTCGCGCGGTGACGAGCTGGCGATGCGCTACGTCGCCGGCGAGTACGAGCGGCTCGGATTGCGCCCCGCCGGGGACGCAGGCGGCTGGCTGCAGCGGTTCGAGATCGTCGGCATGCGCGGCCAGGTCACCGCGCCGCCGACGCTGCGCGCCCCCGACGGGCGGACGCTGGTGCTCCACCCGCCCGAGGACGCGATCGTCGCGCCGGGCGTGCAGCAGCCGGCGGTCGCGCTCGAGCGCGCGGAGGTGGTCTTCGTCGGGTACGGCATCACCGCGCCCGAGCAGCGCTGGGACGACTGGAAGGGCGCCGACGTGCGCGGCAAGGTGCTGCTCGTGATGAACAACGACCCCGAGGCCGACCCGGCGCGCTTCGGCGGCAAGGCGCGGCTCTACTACGGTCGCTGGAGCTACAAGTACGAGGAGGCGGCGCGCCGCGGCGCCGCGGGCGTGATCATCATCCACACCACGCCGTCGGCGGCCTACCCGTGGCAGGTGGTGCAGACGAGCTGGGACGGCGAGCAGTTCGAGCTGCCCTCGACGGGCGAGCCGACGGTGAAGGCGAAGATGTGGGCGACCGAGGAGGCCGCGCGGAAGATCGCCGCGCTCGGCGGCCAGGACCTCGACGCCCTGCGCGCGCGGGCCGAGCGGGACGACTTCAGGCCGGTGCCGCTCGGCGTGACGCTCTCGCTGGCGATGCGGGTGCAGACGCGGCGGCTCGAGACGGCGAACGTGCTGGGCGTCGTGCCGGGCAGCGATCCGAAGCTCGCCGACGAGATGGTGGTGGTGAGCGCGCACCACGATCACCTCGGCGTGCGCACCAGCAAGGAGGGCGACGCGATCTACAACGGCGCGCTCGACAACGCCTCGGGCGTGGCGGCGCTGCTCTCGATCGCCGACGGCGTGGCGCGTGGCAAGCCGAAGCGCTCGGTGCTCTTCGCCGCCGTCGCCGCCGAGGAGTCGGGGCTGCTCGGCAGCCAGTACCTGTGCGCCCACCCGCCCGTCCCGCCGGCGCGCATCGCCGCCGACCTCAACTTCGACGGGCTCGACATCTGGGGCCGCACGCGCGACGTGACGCTGATCGGCCTGGGCAAGTCGTCCCTCGACGACGTGGTGCGCGCCGCCGCCGCCCAGCAGGGGCGCGAGGTGAAGCCCGACGCCTTCCCCGAGCGCGGGATGTTCTACCGCTCCGATCAGTTCAACTTCGCGCGCATCGGCGTGCCGTCGGTGTACGCGAGCAGCGGCACCGACTTCGTCGGGCGGCCGGCGGGCTGGGGCCGCGAGCGGATCGACGAGTACGTGCGCGTGCGCTACCACCAGCCGAGCGATCAGATCGACGCGAGCTGGGACTGGTCGGGCGCGCTCGATGACGTACGGCTGCTGACCGTGGTGGCGCTGCGCCTCGCCGACGCGGCGGCGATGCCGAGGTGGAACAAGGGCGACGAGTTCGAAGCGGCGCGTCCGAGGCTCCCGTGATCGCGCTCCCCATCCGACTGCTGCTCTTCCTTTTCCTCAACCTGCTCCTCGCGCCGCGCAACCTGCTGCGGCGGCTTCGCCGGTCGCCCGAGTGGGTGACCCTGCGGCTCGATGGAGCGGTCGCCGAGCGGACGCCGCCGCGGCGGTTCCTGCGGCGATCGAAGGTCGCCTCGGTGGCGGGATTCGCCGCGCTGGTGGACGCGCTCGCCGCCGACCGTCGCGTGCGCGGGCTGGTGCTGGAGATCGACGCGCTCGACGCGGGCTGGGCGCGCCTGTCGTCGCTGCGGGCGCAGATCGCGCGCCTGCGCGCGGCGGGCAAGCGCGTGGTGGCGCACCTCTCGTCGCCGGGGAACCGCGAGCTCTACCTCGCCTCCGCCTGCGACGAGGTCCTCGCCGACGAGAGCGGGCCCGTCGGCCTCGTCGGCGTGGCCATCGAGCGCGGCTTCTACGGCGAGGCGCTCCGCCGGCTCGGCGTCGATCCGGAGATCGATCGCATCGGCCCGTGGAAGAGCATGGCGGAGACCTTCACCGCGAGCGAGATGTCGCCGGCCAACCGCGAGGCGCTCGAGGCGATCGCCGACACCATCGACGGCGAGCTCCTGGGCGCGCTCGTCGAGGGGCGGCGGATCGATCGCGCGCGGGCGCGGGCGCTCGTCGACGGCGGCCCCTACCTCGCGGCGGAGGCGCGCGCGGGCGGGCTCCTCGACGGCGTGCTCTACCGCGACCAGGTGGCCGCGCACCTCGGAGTGGAGGGCCAAGGCCGCCAAAGCGGCCTGCTCCAGGGCCCGACTGGCAAGGAGGCGCGCACGATGGAGGCGGCGTCGTGGCTCCGCACGCGGCCGCGCTGGCTGCGGCTCGGCATGCCGCGGCGCAAGGTGGCGGTGCTCACCCTCGGCGGCACCATCGTCCCCGGCGAGGGCGCGAGCATGCTCCAGGAGACGTGCGGCGCCACGCCGTCGGTGCGCGCGCTCGATCGGCTGCGCGAGGACCATCGCGTCGCGGCGGTGGTGCTGCACGTCGACTCGCGCGGCGGCTCCTCGGCGGCGTCCGACCTGATCTGGCGCGGCGTCGCGCGGCTCGGCGCCGCAAAGCCGGTCGTCGCCTACTTCGGCGACGTGGCGGCCTCGGGCGGCTACTACATCGCCGTGCCCTGCGCGTGGATCGTCGCCCAGCGCGCGACGCTCACCGGATCGATCGGCGTCATCGCCGGCAAGATGAGCCTGGAGCGGCTGCTCGGGCGGCTCGGCGTCGGCACCGGCCTCATCACGCGCGGGCGGGCGGCGGCGATGAACAGCGTGCGCCGCCGCTACGACGACGCGGAGCGCGAGCGGCTGCGCGCGGAGATCGCCGGCGTGTACCGCCAGTTCGTCGAGAAGGTGGCGGCCGGGCGCAAGCGCACCACCGACGCGATCGACGCGGTCGCGCAGGGCCGCGTGTGGACCGGCGAGGCGGCGGCCGAGCGCGGGCTGGTGGACGCGCTCGGCGCGATCGGCGAGGCGGTCCGCGCCGCCGAGGAGCGCGCGCGCCGCAAGCCTGGCGAGCGCTTCGATCTCGTCGACGCGGTCCCCCGCCCGAAGGCGGGCGGCCTGCTCCGCTCGCTCCGCCACCTCGACGCCGCGCTCGCCCCGTGGCGCGCCCTCTCCCGCGAGCGCGCGCTCTGCTACGCCGACGAGGTGCCGGACATATCCTGACCGTGCTGCTCGACGAACTCGCGGAGCCGCTCGAACCACACCAGCTTCTGCTCGAAGCCCGGGTAGCTGGCGTTCAGGCCGCTCGGGTTCGGCAGCACGAACAAGCGCGCGCCGTGAATCACGTCGGCGCGCGCTCCGGCGCCGCGCTCCTCCGACGACGGGAAGAGCCGCCCGTAGAGCGTCACGCCGACGAGCGCGAGCACGCCGGGACGGAGCCGCGCCACCTTGCGCCGCAGCGCGCGGGCGCCGCGAGCCAGCTCCTCGCCGTCGAGCTCGCTCGCGCTCCGGCTCGCGCGCGGGCAGAGGTTGGTCAGCGCCAGGCCGAACTCGGCGAGCCGATGGTCCTCGTCGGGGCGGAGCAGCTCCGGCAGGAGGCGCGCCGCGTGGAGCAGCCGCCAGAACGGGTTGCCGGGGCCGGCGAAGTGGTGCCCGAGCGCCGCCGAGCGCAGCCCGGGGTTGATGCCGACGAAGAGGATCCGCGGCCGGTCCACCAGGATGTCGCGCAGCATGCGCGTGTCCTGTCGCGGATCGCCGGCGCGGTCAACCGCGGGACGGGGACCGCGCGATCCGCCGCGCGCGACCCGGGCGCACCAGCGACGGCGCGGGCGTCGGCGGGCCGATCGGATCGGGGCACGTCGCGCGCAGCTTGCACGGCCCGCACTCGGCGCCGCTCCACACCGCCTCGAAGAGCGCGCTGGTGCGATCGATCGCCTCGAAGTCCTCGGTGCACAGGCCGAGCTCGAAGTTGCGGCGGTCGTCGCCTTTGGCGCCGAGCCCGGCGCCGGTGAGGTTGGCGCTGCCGAGGTAGAGCCACGCGCCGTCGACGATGACCGCCTTGAAGTGGACGCGCGGGCAGATCTTCAGCCCGAGCGCGCCGGCGGCGAGCCGGCGGTGGCGATCGAAGGCGGCGCGGAACGGCCGCGACGGAAGCTCGGCGTGCAGGAGGCGCAGCGCCACGCCGCGGGCGACGAGCGCGGCGAAGAGGTCGACCACGGGGCGGAAGCGGCCGCGCTGCTCGACCAGCATCGCCTTCACGTTCGCCGTCGCGATCCACACCGACTCGCGCGCCTGCGCCATCCGCTCCTGCACCACGCGGCGGTACAGCTCGCTCCCGGCGAGCAGCTCGGCGGCGATCGGTCGCATCGGCGTCGGGGCCATGATGCTCCAACCGCCTCTCCGCTGGTACTGGAGGCGGTCGCGTGTGTAGCATCCCGGGCGCCCGTTCACCCCGCGCCCGCTCAGCGCGCTGCTTTCGGAGGTTTTAGTGGATTCGTCGATTTCGGTGAAAAACGAGGACGCCGCCGGTCGGCTTCCCGCGCGCGGCGCCGCCGTGGCGGCCCTGCTGGCGCTGGCGCTGCTGCCGTCGGT
>JAJXSP010000421.1 GCA_021784515.1 Myxococcales bacterium
CTCCGGCTGCCCATTGGGCTGCTTCACGAAATAGCCTTTCGCGAGGGCCTCGTTGTAGAGCCCGCCCGTCGGTGGCGGCAGGATCCCGCACTCCGTGCCGCGGTCGTCGGCGACGTTGATGAACGGCGCCGCCCACACCGCCACCTCGTACCCGAGGGCCTGCAATTGATCGATCAGCCCCTTCGGATCGGGGAACTGCGTGGTGTTGAATTCGAAGTTGTCGAAGCCGCTCATCCAGGGCGCGTCGATCCAGCGCAGCGACCCGGGGAGCTTGAGCTTGCGCATCGCCTTCACGTCGGCGAGCACCACGTCGCTGCCGGTGCTCGACGGCTTGCACCCTTGATCGCACGACACGGTGCAGACCACCGGGTCCTCGTCGCGCCACTGGATCGGCGCGAACATCCACGGCGGCCAGAGCGGCGGCAGCCCGGCGATCCGCTGCACCCGCGCCACCGCCGCGACGGGAGAGGCGGCCGCGACGAGGTGCCCGCGCAGGTCGCCCGCTACCTCGGTCAGGTGGACGTTCGCGTCGGTCTTCGCCATGTCGGCGACGAGCGGCTCGCGGTTGTCGAGGAAGAGCGCGAAGCCCGTCGTCGAGACGTACGAATTGACCGGGACGTGGACCTCGTTGTAGCCGCTCTCGATCGTCGTATCGAGGACGAAGCGCACGTCGCGCACCTGGCCGCGCTGGTCGACGGTGTCGAAGTACTCGCCGAAGCCGAAGAAGTGCTCGTCGGGCGCGGCGGCGAGGTGGAGGCGCACGTGGACCACGCCGTCGGCGGGCGCCGGAGTCGCGGAAAAGGCGAAGCTGCCGTCGCCCTCCGGTGTGACGGAGAATGTCACGGTGCGGGCGGCGTCGGCGGTGGCCACGGCGAGCGTCCACCCGTCGCCCGACTGCGCCTCGCCCGTGACCTCGGTCAGCTTCGAATAGGTCACTCCATTGCCGGGGAACAGGGGATCGGGGTACAGGTGCGGATTGGGCGTGGCGAGCGTGCCCACCTCGAGCGCGGGATCGAGCGTGCGCGCCACCGTCGAGGAGGCGGTGCGCAGCTCGAGGCCGAACGGGCGGGCGTGGACGACCAGCGTGGCGCCGCCGGAGGTGAGCGTGACGTCGGCGGGGGGCGAGGCGTCGACGGGGATCGCGGCGTCGGAGGGGCCAGAGGAGCCGCCGCAGCCGGCGACGAGGGACAGGGCGACAATGGCTGTCTTCTTCATGCTGCTCCCAAGGTCGAGGTGATTCCGTCCGCCGGTGTCTCAGGTCATGTTGGCAGACAGGGGAGCGCTCTCGGTCACGCTCCGAAGTGCTTCATGCTCCTTCGCTCGGCGCCGCGAACCACCTGGCCAAGATTCCGCGGAGACGACCGAATGAAGCATCGACGCAGCCCTCGACGCTGACCCGTGCGCCGAGTTCCCCGAAAATCGACGGCGAACGAGGAAAGCCCACCGCCCGACGGGCCGCCTCGACCGCAGCCTTGGGGTCCTTCGGCTTGGGTGTGTTGGCCCAAAGGCCCTTGTCGCGCAACCAACTGCGAAGGTTCGGATTCCGCCCATCCCAGTCGAGGATGGTCTCCACGTGTGGCGACCGCGACCAAACCCACGCCTCGAGTTCGGGATCGATGACCACGGTGGCGGCGCGGTCTCCCCAGGCTGCAGCGAGCCTCCGCGTGACCTCGCGCTCGAGCTCCCCGCCGCCCGTTCTTCCCTGCCGCAGCCGTCGTGGTCGAACACGACGAGGGCGTGATGATATTGGCTCGAAAACCGGCTCGCGAACTGGTGGGCCTCGTTGAGGCAGCCGTTGTCGTGCCGAGGGTGCGTAAAGAGGTCGAAAGCAATGTTCCGAATTCCGAGCGCCTGATGGCGGCCCAGGAGCGCCCTGATCGCGGCCGCCTGATCCTTGTCGGCCACCAGCACGAGGAGGTCGATCTGCGTTCTCGTGGCGATCATCCGAGGACCCCGCTCGCCAGCAACGTCCCTAGATCCACCTCCTTCTTCCAGTTCCTGAGAAGTGGGTGCTCGGAGCCGCGGACCAGGGCGATGCCTTCGCGGTCCGTCTTGGCGAAGCAGAGGATTCGATCGGCGCGCGCAAGACTGAGAAAAACGGGCGAGTGCGTCGCGCAGAGGATCTGAGCCGAATAGGCCGAGTCGAGCGACTGGAAGACTGTCTCGAGGTTTCCAGGATGGATTCCGTTCTCTGGCTCCTCGACGAGAAAGACATGGTCGCTCTCCGGCAGATAGGCCAGCAAGGTGAGCGCCATCAGCCTCAGGGTGCCGTCGGACACGAGCCAGGAGGGGACCGCGAAACCGCCGCTGTACTCGACGGAGAGATAGCGCTTTCGATCCTCTTTCCGGTCCACGACGTGGACGTCGACCAACTCCGGCAGCGCGGTCCGGAGGTGCTCGATCCAGCGCCGGCGCAGAGCCGGATCCAGCGTCTCCACGACCCATGGGAGATTGGATCCGTCGGGAAGAAAGGACCGGGGCGCCCCGGGCGGGCAGGGGCTGCGCATCAAATCAGAGACGAGAGCGATCTTCTGAACCTTTTCAAGCAACGTTCGCTTGAACCACGTCGCGACGGGCCACTTCTCTTCGTCCTCGGGCAGGTTCGCGAGGGCTGCCTTGCGGGGACCGAGGCGAAACTGGTTCTTCCAGTCCGCTGTCTCGGCCTGGAAGTAGTCGTTCCCAGACTCTGGCACCTTGCTGACGATCCGCTTCGAACCGCCCGCCGAGGGCCGCGCAAGAATCGTGGACGGCGGGGGAGTCGCGAGTGGGAAAAGAGAGGGAGTCGACGACGAGGCGGGAACCTCCTCCTTGAGCCATAGTGTCTCGGCCAGCAGGCCGACGGAGCCGTCGGGCATTTCCCCGATGGCCACCTCGTACCGACAGCAGGTGGATCGGTCATTCGGCAGCCGTGCTCGGAGATTGGCAGGGATCTCGGCCTCGATGGCCAGTTCGAACCTCGTTCCTGTCCCCCGGAAGGTGAGCTGTCGGACGTCCGTGGCGCGTAGCGAGACCGCCTCTTCGACACCGCCGTGGCGGCTCACGAGGTCGGCCAGGATGGTCGTCACGTCGAGAAATGTGCTCTTCCCGCTGCCGTTGGGGCCGACCAGGATCGTGAAGGGCGCCAGGGTTTGCCTCACGTATCGGAGGGCGCGGTATTCGAGAGCCTCGACGAGCCAAATCATGTGGCTGAGCCTAGCAGGTTCCCGAGCGCGGCAGAGGCTCCGACGGTCGCGCACGCGGCCCCAGTTCCCGTGTTAGATTCGCCCGTCGCGCCGACCTTCCCCGCCGAATGCGGGGGCTCTCAGGATGTCGGCGATCGAAAGGCAAGAAACAACGATGAGCTGGTTCGAGCGGCTGACGGCGCTGGACGCGGGGTTCCTCGACATCGAGCAGGGAGAGCGCGCGGCGCACATGCACGTGGGGCTGGTGGCGGTGTTCGAGGGGCCGTCGCCGTCGTACCGCGATCTCCTCGCCTTCATCGCCTCGCGGCTCGATCGCGTGCCGCGCTACCGGCAGCGGCTGCGCTTCGTGCCCTTCGGCCAGGGGCGCCCGGTGTGGGTCGACGAGTCGGACTTCGATCTCGAGCACCACGTGCGCCACACCGCGCTGCCTCCGCCCGGCGGCGAGAGCGAGCTTCGGGCGCTCGCCGGCCGGCTGTTCGCGCAGCGCCTCGATCGCGACAAGCCGCTGTGGGAGATCTGGTTCGTCGAAGGACTCGGAGAGGGGCGCTTCGCCCTCGTCGCGAAGACGCACCATTGCATGATCGACGGCGTCTCGGGCGTGGACATCGCCAACGTGATCCTCGAGCGCGAGCCGAGCACGGAGATCCCGCCCGCGCCTCCGTGGACGCCGCGCGCGCAGCCGACGGCCGCGGAGCTGCTCGCCGACGCCGTCGCCTACCAGGTGACCAACCCGCTCGCGATCGCGCGCGGCGCGCTCAAGGCCGGCAGCGCGGCGCGCCGGGTAATGATGGAGATCGCCGGCGGCGTGCCCGAGCTGGTCGGCATGGCGCTCAAGGGGCAGGCGCCCGCCTCGTCGCTGAACCGGCCGATCGGCCCGCACCGCCGCTTCGAGATGGTGCGGCTCGATCTCGCGACGGTGAAGCGCGTGCGCACCGCGCTCGGCGGCACGGTGAACGACGTGATCCTCGCCGTGGTGGCGGGCGCGCTGCGCGAGCTGCTCGAGGCGCGCGGCGAGTCGCTCCCGACGCTGCGGGTGATGATCCCGGTGAGCGTGCGGCCGCCCGATCAGCGCGGACAGCTCGGCAACCAGGTGACCGCGATCTTCTGCGACCTCCCCGTCGGCGAGCCCGACGCGCGGCGGCGGCTCGAGGCGGTGAGCCGCGCCACGAAGGGGCTGAAGGAGAGCCGACAGGCGGTGGGCGCGCTGGCGCTGACGACGCTGGGCAACTTCACGCCGCCGACGATCGCGGCGCAGGTGGTGCGCCTGCAGGCGGTGACGCGCTTCTTCAACCTCGTCGTCACCAACGTGCCGGGGCCGCAGCACCCGCTCTACCTCCTCGGGCGGAAGATGCTGGCGTCGTATCCGTGCGTGCCGCTGATCCGTCTCTCGACGTTGGGGATCGCGCTGCTCTCCTACGACGGCGCGATCGGCGTCGGGCTGGTGGGCGACGCCGACCGCGCGCGCGACCTGCCGACGCTGGCGGCCGCGGTGCCGCGGGCGCTCGACGAGCTTTCGGAGATCGCGCGCGCCGACGACGCCGCCGCTTCGTAGAGGATCAATCCGCCTGCCCGCGGTCGATCCTCGAGCCCATTCGAACCGGAATCCCCGGACGAGCATCCCACTCCCCCGACGGCGCTCCCCGCGCCGGTCGACTATAGTTTGCGCCGCATGGAGCGACCCTCGACGAACGCACGCGCAGCGGGCAGTCGCGCCCAGGGTGGCCGCGCCGTGGCGCGCGCGCTGCGCAGCCTGCGCCGCTATCGCCTCGAGACGGCGGGGGCTCTGATCGGGATCCTGGTGGTCTCGGCTGCCAACCTCACCGCGCCGCAGCTGGTTCGCCACGCGATCGACGTCGGCATCGCCCGCCACAGCTGGCCGGCGGTGTGGTTCGCGACCGGCGGCCTCGTCGCCGTCGCGGCCGGGCGCGGGCTGTTCAACTTCCTGCAGGGCTACCTCGCCGAGCGCGCCTCGCAGGGCGTGGCCTTCGATCTCCGCGACGCGCTCTTCTCGCGCATCCAGCGCCTCTCGTTCAGCTACTACGATCAGGCGCAGACCGGCCAGCTCCTCACGCGACTCAC
>JAJXSP010000422.1 GCA_021784515.1 Myxococcales bacterium
GCGCGGGGGCGTGACGGAGGAGCGCGCGGCGAGCGCGACGCGGCGCGACGGGCGGGCGGCGGCGCTGCGCGTCGGCGAGCGGCTGCTGCTGATCGCGCTCTTGCTGGTGCCCATCTGGGCGGCCGGCCCGGTGCCGACGATCGACGGCCCGCAGCACGCGCTGATGGGCTGGATGCTGTGCCACCTCCACGACCCGGGGCGCGACCTCGAGCGCTACTTCGCGCTCCAGGCGCCCCTCTCGGGCGGGGGCTACGCGCTCCTCGTCGCCCTGCTCCACACGGCGGGGTTCGCGATCCGGCGCGCCGACCAGCTCGCCCTCTCGGCGGTGCTCGGCCTCGAGGCGATCGCGCTCGAGCGCCTCGTCGTCGCGGCGCAGGGAGCGCGTTCGCCGTGGCGCGCGCTCGCCTGGGTCGCGCCCTTCGCGGTGCTCTATTACTACGGCACCTGGAACTACGTCCTCGGGACGGCGATCGGGCTCCTCGCGTTCGCGGTGGCGCTCCGCATCGCCGTCGACGCTCGGGCCGGGCGCGCGGTGGCCCGCGGGCGGTTCGCGATCCTCGGCGCGCTGCTCTTCGTCGACGTGCTCGCCCACGGCTTCGCCGCCTCCATCGCCGGGCTGGTGATCGGGCTCGGCTTCGTCGGCGCGATCCCGCCGCGCCGCCTGCCGCCGTGGTTGGGGCGCCTCGCGCTCGCGGCGCTCCCGACGGCGGCGTGGATCGGGATGATGGCGTTCGTCGCGCACGGCGACTCGGCCGAGCAGACCTGCCGCGTCACCTCGTCGCTGGCGCGGCCGATCTTCGACCTCGACGGACTGCGCGCCCTCGGCCGCAGCCTCTTCGAGACGCCGTACCGCACGCTTTTGCCGGCCGACGCGCTCGTCGCGGTGGCGGCGCTCCTCTCGGTTCGCGCGGCCGCCCGCCGCAGGCCCGAGGCGCTGGCGATCGGCGCCGCGCTGATCGCGCTGGTCGCGCTGCAGCCGCTCGTACCGGAGCACCTGCGGCTGTGGTGCAAGGTGCGGATCCGGTTCGTCCCGTGGATCCTCGCGCTCGCCGTCGCGGGGGCGGCCGTGGACGACCTCTCGCGGCACGTGCGCCGCCTGCTGGCCGTCGGGGCGCTCGCCGTCGCCGCGTGGACCTCGCTCGCCGTGCTGCGCGACAACCAGCGGCTTGCTGCGATGCAGCGCGAGTACGAGTCGGGGATCGGCAAGGTCGCCCCCGTGCCCGCGCGGCGACTCGCCATCCGCCCCGATCCGGAGCACCCGCTGCGGCCCGGCGAGAACCTCGCGGGCCACCTCTTCACCTATTACATGATGGACGAGGGGGGCGTCTTCCCGGACGTGTACAGCGGGCGCCGCGAGCCGCACGTGCTCGCGCGGAAGCCCGCCTATGACGGGCTGACGCCGCCGGAGCCGCCGCTCCCGACGAGCCCCGCGATGGGCGGCGCGGCGCTGGCGTGGCAGGGCCTCGGCTACGACGAGGTCCTCCTGTGGGACCCGCGCCCCGACGAGCTGCGCGGCTTCCTCGACTTCGGCTACCGGCTCCGGTTCCACGACGGCGGGCTGTTCCGCCTGACGCCGCCCGCGCGCCGCCTCCGCGTCACGCTCTCGGCCGCGTCGGTGGAGCGCCTGTTCGCGGGGAGGGCCGGCGCGCTCGAGGTGGCGGCATTCGGCCCGCTGCCCTGGCCGCTCGGCACCGCGCCGCTCTTGCCCGTCGAGGGTGGCCGGCTGCGCGCGGACCTGCAGTCGCTGCCGTCGCTGCCGCTGCGGGTCATCGTCGCCGACCACTCGACGCCGGCCGGCGCCCCGCCGCTCGTCCTCGAAGCCGACCTCAGCGCCGGCGACGTCACGCTCGAAAAGTGACCTCCCGCCAAGAGCCTTGACCTGCGGTGAGTGGGAAAGTATGCTCACGCTTGAGGTTCCGTTTGCGCCTTCCGTCCGCCGCCCCCCCCGAGCCGCCCCCGCGGCTGCTTTTCGAATCCCCCCGTCGCTTCCCAGCGCCGCCATCTGGTCTTCTGATCGAGATCGAGGAGAGTCATGGAGTTTGAGGATCGCGTCCTTCAATGCACGGATTGCCACCAGGACTTCACCTTCACCGCGGGTGAGCAGGAGTTCTACGAGCGGAAAGGCTTCCGCGAGCTGCCGAAGCGGTGCAAGCCGTGCCGGGAGTCGCGCAAGACGCGGCGAGAGAGCGGGGGCGGCAACGCGGCCTCGGGCGGGGGCTACGGCGGCGGCTACGGCGGCGGCGGCTACGGCGGCGGTGGTGGCGGCTACGGCGGCGGCGGCGGCAACTACGCCGGCAACGCCGGCGGGGAGATGAGCGGCAACGACCGTCGCGGCGGCGGTGGCGGTGGCGGTGGCGGCGGGCGCGGCGGCGCGAGAGAGATGTTCGACGCGACGTGCGCGGCGTGCGCGGCGCCGGCGCGCGTGCCGTTCCGCCCGCAGGAGGGCCGCCCGGTCTACTGCCGCGACTGCTACTCCAACCGTTCGCCGGGATCCGGCTACTGAGCGGCCGGCGGAAGTAGCGTCCGCGCCTCCGCCGCCCACTCGCCCTCGCCGTCGAGGGCGAGGTAGCGGCGGAGGTGCACGTGCGCCGCGTCGTCGATCCCGTCGGCGAGCAGCGCCACGCCCAGGTTGAAGTGGGCGTCGGCGAACTCCGGGCACGCCGCCACCACGCGCGTCCACTCGGCGATCGCCTCGCCGCGCTCGCCGAGCTCGTCGAGGACGTTGCCGAGGTTGAAGCGCGCCTCGGGCTGCTCCGGATCGCGGGCGAGCGCGCGCTCGTAGTGCTCGCGCGCCTCGCCGCCGTGGCCCGCCGCCCAGGCGAGGTTGCCGAGGTTGGTGTGGGCGGCGGCCAGCGCCGGGTCGAGCTCGATGGCGCGGCGGTAGGCGTTCTCGGCGGCCGCCGGGTCGCGCCCGTCGAGCGCGCACCCATCGAGGAACCAGCCGTAGGCGGTGCGCCGCCCGTCGCTGGTCGTCGGCGCGGGCTCGGTCGGACGCTCCCTCGAGCCCGGCAGCTCCATCACCTCCGCCACGCGCATCGAGAGCGCACCGACGGCGAAGTCCATCACCAGCTGGCCCGACAGCGGCTCGAAGGCGCGCGCCTCGGCCGAGATCACGAGCAGGCGATCGCCGTCGGAGACCACCCGCAGCTGCGCGAGCGGCTTCTCGACGTGCGGGAGCGCGCTCCGCAGCGCGGCCAGGCTCTTGCGCACCGACTGCAGCGAGATGCCGCGGTCGAGCAGCTCCTTGGCCGCTTTCACGGAGATCAGGTCGCGGAAGTTGAAGTACTGCCGCACGCCCTGGCGCACCGACGGGCCGATCACGCCGGTGCGCGCCCAGTAGAGCACGCGGCTCTCGCTGAGCGCGAAGATGCGCGCCACGTCGCGCGAGGTGTAGAGCGCCTCGTCCACTGGTTCGTGCGCTCAGCGCCGGCGCAGCGGCGGCGGTGCGCCCTCGAGGTCCACGTCGAGGAAGACGCACGAACCCTCGGCGCGCACCCGCACCTCGGCCGCCGCGGCGCGCACCGGGCGGCCGGCGAGCCGGGAGGCCTCACGCTCGGCGCACAGCCGCGCCCGCCGCGCGATGCGCCCGTCGGAGGCCATCAGCGCGGCCACCTTGCGCGCCGCCTCCTCGTCGCATGCGTCGCGGACCACGGACGCCGCCGCCGCGAGGTCGATGGTCAGCATCGTCGAGCCGAAGAAGGCCTCGCCGCCCTCGGGCGACG
The DNA here is from genome assembly GCA_021784515.1 of Myxococcales bacterium. Taxonomy (GTDB): domain Bacteria; phylum Myxococcota_A; class Polyangia; order Palsa-1104; family SHYY01; genus SHYY01. The sequence continues at coordinate 3,723 of JAJXSP010000422.1, forward strand.
GCGCCACCTTCCCCTCGGACATCACCGTCGCCGCCCCGAGGAGGATCTCCACCGCCGGATCGCTCAGCCGCTAGCGGACCTCGCGCTCGAAGAGCGTCACGCGGGTCGCCTTGGCCATCGGCTTCTTGCGCGGATGCGGTCGTTGCTCGACGGAGCGCTGGGGCGACGTGCTCATGGTTGTTCTCTCACTGTCGGATCGCCGCCCGCTTCTTCCCCGCCATCGGGGCGCGGTCGGCGCATGGCGCGGGATGATATCGGATCGAAAAAGGAGATCGCAATTTTGGCTGCGTCTACCGTCAGTGGCAGTGGCGCAGCACGGTGAGCACGAAGAAGATCCCGAAGCCGATCACCACGCGCCAGACGCGGAAGCCGCCGCCTCCGAGGCCGTGGCGCGAGGCACGAAGGTCCTGCGCCTGCACCCATGACGAGAAGCAGGTCGGGCAGGTCAGGCCACGCTCGGTGACCGACATCTCCGGGTTGGCGAAGCCGTCGCGGCCGCACACCGCGCAGCGCGAGAGCGACGGCGCCGCCTCGCCTGCCAGCGCGATCCGCCCGACCTCCACGTCGCAGCCGAGCCGCGCCGCGTCGGTCATCACGTCGGCGGGAGGCTGCCGCGCCGCCTTCATCACCAGCACGCCCGGCTTCATCCCGTAGCGCTGCTTGAACTCGGGCGAGCGGAGCCAGGCGGCGCACCGCTCGCTCTTCCAGGCCATCTCCTGCGCGGCCTCGTCGGGCTCGGCGAGCCAGTCGCGGCGCACGTGGAACACCAGCTGGACCGCGGTGGGGGTCTCGATGATCTCGTCGATGCCCTCGACGTCGCTCGCCATCGCCATTTCTCCTCGTGGGAAGTATGCCCGATCCGGCCGCCGGTCGATCAGCGCGCGCCGCAGCGACGGGCGAACGCCTCCAGCTCGGGATCCTCGACGCCGAGCAGGCGGCGGGCGTGATCGATCGCGCGACGGGCGGAGTCGACGCGGCCGAGCGCGCAGTCGCGGGCGGCGGCGGCCTGGTCGATCGCGAGCACCGCGCGGAGCGTCTGCGGGTCGCCGAGGTCGAGATCGCGCTCGAGGCGCGTCCGGGCGGCCCACGCCGCGTCCTCGGCCGCCGCGCGCTCCCCGACGGAGAGCGGCGCCGCGGCGACGCGATCGGCGAGCGCGCCCGGGGCGAGGTGCGCGAGGAAGGCCGGGTCGCCGTCGAGCGCCGCGTCGGGCTCGAGCAGCACCGAGCGCGTCGCCGCCGCGTCGAGGAGCGGCCCCACGCCGGGCGAAGCGATCGCGCCGAGCGAGGGCGCCCGCCGCAGCGCCTCGTCGCGGTAGCCCGGCAGGTCGAGGAACGGGCGGTGGAGGTGCTCCACGTCGGGCCGCCGCCCCTCGACGCCGCGGAGGTAGAAGAGCGTGAAGGCCGACTGGAAGCGCGAGGTGACGAGCGCCGCGCGCGGCGGCGCACCGTCGAGGAGCGCGCCGGCGATGTGGTCGGCGTCGTGGAAGCGCGCCCGCCACAGCGACGGCACCGCGTGCGCGGCCACGCCGCCGAGGA